>WRFK01000006.1 GCA_009778835.1 Spirochaetaceae bacterium | reverse complement strand
TTAAATGCTTTGGTCGGATCATGAGATAAAAAATCCTCATAGGTTATATCGGGATATACTGATTTAAGTGTTTTAAGATATTCTTTCTGCATATCCTGAGAAAGAAAGTTAACACCAGATGACATATCAAAATAAATATTTATACCTTCATTCCCAAATAGGACATCAGAAATAAATTCCTGTATCCTTACAAAATCAAATACATCTTCATACATCTTGTTTGGAATAAAATCGCGGATATTTCCGTTTAAAATATAAAGATTTGCAGTTTTTGAACAATATTTATTTGAAAGTTCCTGAGCCCATGCAGGAAGTATTTTTATAAACTCTTCATTCTTTTTTATTAGTTGTTCTCTCATTACCCCTCTCCATATTAGATTATGACTAATACATTTTATAAGTCAAGATATTATTTAAAAACTACTTTTAATATAAAAAAATATGAAAATTAGCTTGAACTCTCTTATGGTCTGTATTAAAGTTCTCTAATTGGATTGCAGTGTTGCACAGTATATTTGAATGGCGGAAATAAATTATGGATCAAACCAAAAAAAGCAGAATTGATATATATACAGATGGTGGTTGTTCCGGGAATCCAGGCCCGGGCGGATGGGGCTATGTAATAATTTCCAACGAAAAAATATATAAAAGCTCAGGTTGCGACAAAGATACAACAAACAATAAGATGGAGCTGACTGCTGTAATAAAAGCTCTTGAAGCATATAAAAACTCTTTGGGAAGTAAAGTCTCCGGCAATCAAAAGGTAAGAGTTTTTACAGATTCTGCATATGTAAAAAATGGTATAACAAGCTGGATAGTGGCATGGCTTAAAAATGGCTGGAAAACAGCTAATAAAAAAGATGTAAAAAATAAAGAATTATGGATAACCCTTAAAAACCTTTCAGACAAGATAAATCCTGAATGGGAATGGGTAAAAGGGCACTCAGGCGACAGATGGAATGAAGAGTGCGATGCTCTTGTAAAAAAAGAGATAAATGCTGCTAACAAAAAAATATAAAAATCCTTTCTGATTATTGAATCAAAATCACTTTATTTCCTGTTATTTATTTCATGAATATTATTAGTTATTCTCCCGGAGGCTTTGAAGGGGATATTGTCAGTGTTGAAGCAGATTTACGTCCCGGCATACCTGGGGTAAATCTTGTTGGCATGCCCGATACAGCAGTAAAAGAGTCTGTTGAAAGGGTAAGAATCGCAATTAAAAACTCTTCTTATGATTTTCCCGGAAAACGTATTGTTGTTAACCTTGCCCCTGCGGGGATCAAGAAAGAAGGGGCATCATTTGATTTATCGATAGCTATTTCAATCCTACAGAAAAGCGGTCTTTTGGGAGAGAATAGAGAATATAAAATTATGGTGCTTGGAGAATTGCAACTTTCCGGCGTAATAAGGCCTGTAAATGGAGTTCTTTCTGCTGTAATTGCAGGACAAGTAGAAGGGGTATATGCGTATATAGTGCCTGAAGGGAATATAGAAGAAGCATTATCATCAAAAGCAGAAAGAATTTATCCTTGCAGCCATCTTACGGAAGCAGTCGATGTACTTAAAAAAATATCAGAAGATATTTTACCTGATACTGCGTATGATTTAAAACCACAAAATAGCGAAAAAGAGGAGTTTAAAGACCACATAAAAGAGAATCCTCTTTCAGATATCAAAGGGCATGAATACCTTAAACAAGCGTTATCAGTTGCAGCCGCAGGTATGCATAATATAATTTTATTTGGTCCCCCAGGCAGCGGAAAAACTTTGGCAGGCTCAAGGCTTGTTTCCCTGTTGCCGGATCTGGATTTAGAAGACTCCATAGAAGTTACACGCATCTACTCTCTTGCAGGGCTTTTAAAAAATGGCTCTGGCTTAATAACACGCCCGCCATACAGATCTCCTCATCATACATCTTCAATGGAAGGGCTTATAGGCGGGGGAAGAAATATAAAACCCGGAGAAATTTCACTTGCTCATAAAGGGGTACTTTTTCTTGATGAGACTCCTGAATTCCGCAAAAGTATTTTGCAGTGCCTTAGGGAACCTGTTGAAAATGGGAAAGTCTATCTTGCAAGAGCAGGTAAAAATTGCTGGTTCCCTGCAGATTTCCAAATCGTAATGGCTGCAAATCCTTGTCCATGCGGGAACAGGGGAAAAGATGATTCCGTATGCCACTGTACAGATATCGATGTTTATCGATACTGGAAACGGGTAGGGGGCGCACTTATTGACAGGATTGATATACGAATACCTGTTATGCCTGTTGAAAGTGAAGTACTAACGGAAAACAATAATGACTCAGGAGAAGAATATTACAAGATGGTTCAAAGTGCTGTAGATATTCAAAAAGAGAGATTTAAAGATTTTGTATATAAAAGAAACAGCAGAATTCCTCCATCAGATT
This sequence comes from Spirochaetaceae bacterium, assembly GCA_009778835.1. Lineage (GTDB taxonomy): Bacteria > Spirochaetota > Spirochaetia > CADAEX01 > CADAEX01 > WQTU01. Next base: position 18,037 of record WRFK01000006.1, on the reverse strand, counting down.
GTAATATGTTTATTAAACTTTCAGAAAGCAGCAAAGATATTTTATCCAAAGCAGTAAAAAAGTTTTCGTTTTCATCCCGCGCAGTACATTCGGTAATGAAACTGGCAAGAACATTTTCAGATATGAAAGGTAATCCATCTGTTGATATTGAGCATGAAAGTTTGCTCGAAGCAATACAATTAAGGAGGTATGGCGATAAAGACTTTTTTTGGTGAATGAAAAAAGAACGATAAGTAAGCTACTAAAAAAGGAAGAACCGTATGAAAAAATATATATTTTTAATTATTCCAATTTTTTTATTGTTTTTTATAACAACAACTTGTGATCTTTATGATAAATCAATTCCGGAATATCTGGATAAATATACAAATACTGCCACTGTAGTAGGCCATTCCATTACAGGCGGGATGCTCATAAACCTGCAGGGTTTTACTTATCCAAACCTGATTGAGAAAGATTCTGTTATTACCCTAAGACTCAGAAACCCAAAAAACTTTGAAATTCTTACATATCTTGATTACTCCATAGGTGGGGGTGTATGGGAAGAATTTACAAGAACAGAAGCTCCTGACTACAAAAATGTGGAATTTACAGCATCGCCTTTTTCCGGAACAATAGAAGTAAAACATGAACTCAAAGATCAAATGCAAATGAGGATAACAAATGCAGAAATAGGGGAAGTTTACAGTTTAAGGCTTAGATTAAAAGAACGTGAAACAATCCGTGAATTTGAACCATATATAATACTTAACCTGACATGTACAGATTATCCTGCAGAAATAGACACAAATATGATAGCTAAAGCTGGTATAAGTAATTACGGCTTAGATATTTCATGGCAAGAAATATTAAAAGGAGACCTATCAGATGCAAATAAGCTGGTAATAATCTGCCAGGCACTTAATATAACAGATACTTACAATAGGACATTTAATGGAAGCACATGGAGTCTTTGGAGTCCTGAAGGTACAAGCTCTGCGATAACTTCTGTTGGTATTAATCATAGCGTAACCATTGCTAATTCTGCACTTTTACAAAATGGGGATACATACTCTGTAACACTTATCGCAACGAATGAAGCAGATGTAGTACGAATGGCATCAAAAACTTTAACTGTAGCGCCATTAGTACCGGTTACTCTGGGTACAATATCAGGAGTAACTGCTCCTGTGGGAGGAGCAACACCTGTAACTACAATTACTCCAACAGCGCAATACACAGGCACAGTAACATGGGCGCCTGTTAATAATCCATTTGTTTATGCTACAGCTTATACAGCAACCATTACACTAACACCTGTGTCTGGTTTTACGTTCAACGGAGTGGGTACAAACTTCTTTACTGTTACAGGAGCAACTACAGTTACTAACTCTGCAAATAGCGGAGTTGTAACAGCTATATTCCCGGCAACAGCAACGCCGGTTATTAACATAAATACTCAGCCTGCTGTAAATACTTCTGTAGGGCAGGGCGCTATAACCGGAAGCCTCACAATAGCAGCTACAGTTACTCCAAGTGTAACGTTAAGCTATCAATGGTATTCAAATACAGCTAACAATAATACAACTGGTACGATCATTGCAGGCGCAACTAATACCAGCTATGCGATACCAACAGGTCTTAGTACTGGAATCTATTACTATTATTGTGTTGTAAGCGAGCAAGGAGCTACTTCGGTGCATTCCAATGTAGCAACAGTAACAGTAAAATCTGTAACAGTTGGTAATCAAAATGGTTCATTAAATGCAGGCACGAAAGGTGGAGTTACTTTCCCTGTAACCACAGTAAATATTGCTAATGGACAAACAGGTACAATAACATGGTACACCACTTTGGCAGGAACAGCCACGACAACTGCTGCAACAGGTGTAACAACATCAACACCCAGTGTTGTAAATAACACCGCTACACTAACCATAAACTCTTCGATGCTTACCCCGTCAGGCAGTTATTATTTCAGAGTAACTATCGATGGTATTCAGTCAAATGTTGCAACATTTACAATTGGATTGAATACAGCGCCTGGTGGAGCTCTATCTGTTACAGATGCTACTGACCTTGATGATATAAGAAATAATCTTGGCGGAACTTATAGATTAACTGGAAATATTAATTTGTCGAGTTACGGCAATTGGACACCCATTGGGGCAAGCAGCGCTTCTACTAGATTCGCTGGCATATTTGACGGTCAGGGTAATACCATTTCTAACCTCAATATTAATAATCCAGGCGATAACAACCAGGGTCTGTTTGGCTATACAGATTTAACCAGCGAGATAAAAAACCTTGGTTTACTTAATGCCAAAGTTACTGGTAGTAATTATGTTGGTGGAGTGGTTGGATACAACAATGGCACAGTGGAAAATTGCTATGTTGCTGGCACAGGCAGCAAAATGGTTGGAGTAAGAGGAATTGGTGGTTTAGTGGGACAGAACTACGGTACAGTGAGAAAATGCTATGCCACGAGCGATGTTGAATCAAGCTCTAGTTGGGGCGGTGGACTGGTAGGCTTTATCGGAAACGATAGCATAGTAGAAAACAGCTATGCTACAGGCAATGTAATAGGTAACGATACACAAATTGGCGGCCTATTTGGAGGTTGTAATCCTAATGTAACAGTAAGATACTGTTACGCAACCGGCGATGTTAGCGGTAGGGGCGGAGTTGGCGGCATAGTGGGGTGGTTCCAAAACGCCAATATCTATGTTGAATCCTGCGTAGCGCTTAATAAAAATCTATTTCTTATCCTGCCAGGAGATACAAATCAAAACCTGTTTGGTCGTGTTGCAGGGCGTTATGTAACAGGAGGACTAATCACAAACAATGCGCGAACAGATATGACCGGACCTGCAGGTACAAACTTTGGCACCGGTGTTGGAGCAGCATACCCGGATGGCGAAGATATGATTTTAACAGGCACTGGTACTGCTTATAGCACAGTGTTTAGTGGCTGGAATACCACTGTTTGGAATATACCGGGTGGTAACTTGAGTACTAGCAATCGTACATTGCCAACGTTCAGGGATATACCGCAAACTCCAGCGCCTACCTTACCTTAAGGGTTATTGCGGGTGTAGTGGAATTAGCTTTATTTTTGGACTAAATACTATAACAACTCCTTGAAAAATATAGGGATAAGTTATTATATTATAAGAATGAGATTATACTCACGCGGCCAGGTTGCCTTTTATTCTGCAGCAACAGTAATTATTGTAATACTATTTCTTGTTGGGTTAGGAATACTTAAAGTAACTCCTAAAAAAGAGATAATTTCTGATACAACTCAATCTGAAATGCCTCAAATAAAAACAGAAGCTCAAGCCCCAGTTTCATCAGCAGATTTTGTTTTACAAACCGATAACAAACCAACTGAACTTCATAAAATAAAAGATACCAACAGGTATCAGCAGGATGAACTTGAAAATATAAACATATATCAGCAGCTTAACGAAGCTGTTGTTAATATCTCTATAGAAATTGTAACACTAAACTGGTTTCTTGAACCTGTTCCCAGACAGGGAGGAAGCGGTTCAGGGACAATAATAGATCACAGAGGCTATATCCTTACAAACAAACATGTTCTTGAAAATGCCTATAAAGTATATGTGACTCTTGCGGATGGTTCTCAATTTGATGGAAATGTTATAGGAATTGATCATGAAAATGATCTTGCAGTTGTAAAGATCGATCCTAAAAATAAAAAACTTGTAACTATTCCAATGGGAGATTCTTCAAATCTGCTTGTAGGACAAAAAGTTCTTGCAATAGGAAACCCATTTGGTTATGAAAGAACACTTACTACAGGTGTAATTTCAGGACTTGGTCGCCCTGTTCAGCCAAATCCAGGTAGTCGCTACATTATAAAAGATATGATACAAACAGATGCATCTATCAATCCAGGAAATTCAGGCGGCCCCATGATCGACTCCAAAGGGGAGATGATCGGGATAAATACCATGATCTATTCTCCATCCGGAGGTTCGATAGGGATTGGATTTGCTGTTCCTGTTGATACTGCAAAAAGAGTAGTTCCTGATCTTATAAAATATGGAAAAGTAAACAGAGGTTGGATAGATATTGAATTTGTGGAAATTTTTCATGAACTTGTAAGATATGCTTCGCTTCCTGTTAGTAAAGGGATTCTTATTTCCAAAGTTGCAAAAGGGAGTACTGCTGAAAAAGCAGGGCTTAAAGGTGGGACAGAAGCTGTTAGATATGGCAGGTCAACATTTTTGGTTGGCGGAGATATTATTATTGAAATTGATGGACTATCAACAAAAACACTGGCAGATTTTTACAGCGCTCTTGAAGATAAAAAACCTGGTGAAGTTGTAAAAGTTAAAATTATCCGTGCTAAAAAAGAGATGGAGCTTTCAGTTGGACTCTCAGACAGACATCAGAAATAATAAATACCTGAATAAATTTAAAGTAGTATCTGATTTTGCTCCTGCCGGAGATCAAATAAACGCAATTAATCAACTTGCAGAGGGAATAGAAAAAGGGCTTAAAATTCAAGTCTTAAAAGGGGTAACAGGCTCCGGAAAGACTTTTACAATGGCTAAAATTATTGAAAAAATAAATAAGCCGGTACTTGTGCTTTCGCATAACAAAACCCTGGCTGCCCAGCTCTACAGGGAATTTAAAGATTTTTTTCCTGAAAATGCTGTTGAATATTTTGTTTCATATTATGATTATTATCAGCCCGAAGCGTATGTTCCATCAAAAGATCTATACATAGAAAAAGATGCCTCAATAAACGATGAGATCGAAAGGTTAAGGCTTTCTGCAACCTCTTCGCTTCTTGAAAGAAATGATGTAATTATTGTTTCTACTGTATCGTGCATATATGGCCTGGGAGACCCAAAGTCTTATAAGGATATGCGTTACCGTTTTAGAGAAGAAGATAAAATCGATACATTGGATATGGCAAAATCACTTGTGCAAATGCAATATGAAAGGAATGATCTTACCCCTGTAAGGGGGTGTTTTAGAATAAGAGGAGAAATAATCGATATATTCCCTTCATATATAAAAAATGCCTATAGGATAGAGCTTGATTGGGAAAAAATTGTAAAGATAAGTGAGTTTAATCCAATATCAGGAGAAATTATAGGAGATTACGAATATATCACATTATATCCTGCAAAACACTTTGTCGTTCCTGAGGAGAAATTAAAATCCAGCCTTATAAAAATAAAAGATGAGCTTGCATTACGTATTGAAGAATTAAATAAAGAGGGAAAAATTCTTGAAGCGCAGCGCATTAAAACAAGAACAGAATATGATATTGAAATGCTTGAAGAGATGGGGTATTGCAATGGAATAGAGAACTATTCGCGCCATATTTCAGGCAGAGGAGAAGGGGAACGGCCCTTTGTTTTACTGGATTATTTTCCTGAAAATGCTATTGCATTTATTGATGAATCGCATGTTACCTTGTCGCAGGTTAGGGGAATGTATGAAGGCGACAGGTCAAGAAAACTAAATCTTGTAAACCATGGATTCAGGCTCCCTTCTGCTCTTGATAACAGGCCGCTTTTTTATAATGAGTTTAATTCAATAATCAATACTTTTGTTTTTGTTTCTGCAACTCCGGGAAAAGAAGAAAAGGAGAGATCCAAAAAAATAGTTGAACAGATAATCAGGCCAACAGGGCTTGTTGACCCGGAAGTTATTATAAAGCCCACTAAAGGGCAAATAGAAGATCTTTTTGGCGAAATAAACATGAGGATCCAAAATAACGAAAGGACGCTTATTACAACTCTTACAAAAAAAATGGCAGAAGACCTTACTGAATATTTTTCAGAAGCAGGTCTAAAAGTCAGATATCTCCATTCTGAAGTTGAAACAATAGAACGGGTTGAAATTCTTAAAGACCTGCGGCTGGGGATAAGCGATGTTGTTGTGGGGATAAATCTTTTAAGGGAAGGGCTTGATTTGCCCGAAGTTTCGCTGATTGCCATTATGGATGCGGATAAAATAGGGTTCCTCCGCTCTGCGACATCACTTATACAAACAATCGGAAGGGCTGCCCGTAATGTAAATGGCAAAGTAATAATGTATGCAGATAAAATTACCGATGCAATGAAGGAAGCGATTGACGAGACAGAAAGACGAAGAGAGATACAGAAAAAATATAATAAAGAACATGGAATAACTCCGGTAACAATAAGAAAATCCATACAGGATATTCTTGTAAGAAAAATTGAAGATAAAAAGAAAGCAACTGAATTTGATGTTGAATTAATAAAGAGCAGATATAATATTATTAATAAAAATGAAAAGAAAAAGTTGATTAAAGAACTGGAAGCAGTTATGCTTGAGCATGCAAAAAATCTGAATTTTGAAGAAGCTGCTTTTATACGCGATGAAATAATACAACTTAAAGAATAGCAGTTTATATTTTATAGAGATAGGGTAGTTTGAAATGAAAAAATATTACATTGTAATAATAATTATATTTATAATATCTTTATTTTCCTGCAAAAAGGAAGATGAAATAGTTATAATTGATCTCCCGCCAACACAGGTTCTTGAACAAAATACAAGTTATGCTGTAATTGTATCTTCTCATTTAAGGCTCCGGACAGAGCCCTCTGTAAAAGCAAAGGCAGTAACTACCTTATGGAAGGGATATATTCTTGAAATTGTATCTAAATCCAGCAAAATGGATAATGTTGAAGGGGTAGACAACTACTGGTATCAAATAACTTATGGCGGCTTAAAAGGGTGGGTTTTCGGCGCTTATATTAAACTGCTCTCCTCTCATGAAAAAGCAAAAGAAGAATCTGAAAAATTAAAGACGTAACTATCGAACGTCTCCTCTTGAAAAGTCATCCTGTTAAAAACAGGAACCGGAACTGTTATAACTCTATATCAACGCCATAGCCTATTCTAAGTCCAACAGTATTAACCATAGTATTGTCATTATTAAATATTTTTGTAAATGTCGTTCTATATCTTAAATCCAAAATAAATCTTCCCTCGCTTGTTGGTATACTAAAACCCAATCCAACAGTTCCTCCCAATATAAAGCGGTTATCAGGTGAGCTAACATAATCATGTTTATCATAAGCAGTGTATCCAAAAAAGCCTGAATACGTATTTTCATTTTCTTCCCAGTTAGTAGTTACATCTCCAAGGATTATTTCAACTATGGGACCTGCTAAAAGGAAAAACTTGGTTTTTGTTCCAAAATTTAATTTTGCAAGAACAGGAATTTCAAGGATTTTTAGCGTTTGTGAAAATTTTATATCCACAGTATAAGGGGTGTAAGTATATCCATCGAAACCCTCTCTATGATCAGTGCCACTGTATCCGGCCCTGACTAATAAAAAATTGATTTCCGGCTGAACAGAAAAAAGATCATTTATTGGTATTTCCCAAAATGCACCCATTTCAAATCCTAATTTGACTTCATTTGAAAAACCACTATCTTTAATTGGTTTTTGCCAATCGCTGCCGGTATTAGCGCTGCCATTAAGCCCTATATTACCGCCAGTTTTAATATCCATCGCAAATAAAGATGTTGTAATCAGCAAACACATTATAATAAATAATATTTTTTTCATAATATTTCCTTATTTAGAAATTAAATAATTATACTACAATTTAGTTAAGTTTACCTCAACTTTTCCAATTTCTTGACTTATATTTTATGTTTATGAACAAAAATTGTCAATGAAAAAGCAATTTTATGTCAAGGAGGTCAACAACGCTTGTTTTAAAACAGGTTTTAATAAAATTATAAAAAACATCACGCCAAGTCCGGAGAATGATAATTTAAAAAAACTACTTTGCACTTCCGCATTCTCCGTGCTTTGGCGTATATTTTGTCAATAAAAGATTATGTTTAGAAAGAGATTTCGTAGCCAGCGGTAAGGGAAAGAGCCCGACGCTTCATGAACTCAATGGTTATTACTTCTTCTTTTTCCTCTAAAGCATTAAAATCAAAGACAAAACGAAGGTCTGCCAAAATACGTCCTGGTCCTATCTGGTATCCACCAAAAATTCCTGCTGTAAGTCCGAATGTAGCAAAGTTTTCAATATTAAATTTTTCACTCATTCCAAAACCGGATATTTTTGCTTTTCCTAAAGGAATTGATATATGCGGACCTGCGAGGATACCAAAAAGTGCCGGATTATTTACAAAAGTGTATTTAAGCAGTATGGGAATATCAAGGGAGGAATAAGTGATCTTTGTTGAACCCAAGCTCAATCCTAACATAGTTGTTTCTATTTTATACCCTTGATTGATCATAAAATTTAGTTCTGCTTGTAAGGAGAGGTTGTCAATAATCGTATAAGCCCCGTATAGAACAAAGTTAAAATTTGTAAGCCTTTCATTTGAAATTGAAATCATATTTGCGAGGAAAGGATCTTCTGCAATTAATGTTAATTTTAATAAATCCACAAAATCCCCGGAATTGTTAAATCCAAAAGATGGACCAAGTCGGCTACCAACACTAAATTGTCCGGCTTGCTGTGCAAAAAGACCTGTAACAACCATTAAGAGTACAAATATCACAACTAACCTTTTTTTCATCTTACCACCCCTTTTTGGTGTCATCACCAAATATTAAAATTTTCATGTAAAAATATAATTATTCTTGCAATATCTTTAAGTGTATTCGATATAAAACTTATTTTATATCGATACTATCAGAAAAAAAATAAAATTTCAATATAACCTAAAGAATAGAAGAATTAAACTCTTTCTCTGCTCTCAGAGTAGTAGGGGGACCATGTCCTGGAAATATTACAAGATCTTCTTTAATAGAAAATATTTTTTTCCCAATATTATCCTGTAACAGTTTTTTTGTAACTAAATTAGGAGTATATCCTATTTTTCCTGCAGATAAAACATCTCCTGTAAATAACGCATTTCTAATTCTGAAAACAAGAGAATCATCAGAATGTCCGGGCGCTTCAATAACAGTTATATCAAATCCGCAAAGATTTAAAACACTATTTGTATTTATTGTTGTCGATGGGTAGTCGTATATCATTGCTCTTTTGCTATAGATCAGAGGTTCATAAATACGCATTAGGGTTTTTACCCCTTTTGTATGGTGTTCATGGTCATGTGTAATAAGGATTGATTTTATAAAATAATTATTATCTTCAAGCAGATTTAACAGAAATAGATCAATATGACCTGGATCAATTATTAAAGCATCTCCACCAGACTCAAGACCTATAAGATATGTATTTACATTGCCTTCAAGATTATACAAAGTAAAAAGCTTCATATATCCTCAACTTTATCCCATCTATCGAAAAACGCCTCTCTATAATTTGATTTTTTAAAAGAAACATTTTTTCTTTTTGATTGTGAAAAATTAACTTTTTTAATATTGCAATCATAAAATGAAGTATTATCCATAGTAGAATTTACAAATCCTGAAAAATAGAGATCAGATTCATTAATTTTTAAATTATTGGATTTGATTCCATTAAAGTTTGTATGGAGAATATCGGAAGATTCAATATCGCAATTATTAAAAACAGAACCGGCAAAACAGGTAAATTTTATATTGGTATTTATAAACTTACACTCTTCAAACTGCGAATAATCAAAAAAGCACTGCATGAAATGGCAATTTATAAATTTTACATTAGTTAATATAAGTTCTGAAAATTTGCAGGAATAAAAACGTTTATTTTCAATAGTGATATTATTTAAAGGAAATCCTGTCATATTTAAATCAAGGAATCTTTCATTCTCCTTTAAATAATTTAAAATATTTATTTCAAAAGCTTTTTTATTGGCAATATGTTTATAACAGGTTTTATATCCAGACATTTTTATTACATTGCATCTTGATATTGCACATATTTCAGAATTGAACATACCATAATTATATACAAAAACAATCATTTTACAACCAAAACTATACTAAATTATAGCAATTGATATAATAGGGAATTTCCTATATTATTTTTACATGTGTTATTATTGCGGAAAAACAAATGAAGAAGTAATTACAAGATCATTGCTTTGCCCATCATGCAGAAGAGAAGTAAGAGTGTGCCTGAATTGTAAATCTTATAAAAAGGATGCTCATTGGGATTGTATTGAAGATATTCCTGAGCAAGTAACAGATAAAGAAAGAGCCAATTTTTGCGATTTTTTTGTTTATACAGATAAAGTAGACAAAGATAAACAAGCAAAAAACCAGAGTGCAAAAAATCAGGCAAAAGATAATTTTTTAAAACTTTTTAATAATGAATAAAACCATAGCTTTTTTTGATTCGGGAATTGGAGGTATACCTTACCTTATTCACTTAAAAAATATAAAGCCTGATTTAAATTATGTTTACCTTGCGGATAATGCCAATTTCCCATACGGAATAAAAAATGGGGAAGTCATAAAAGAAATTGTCCTTTCTGCGATAGACCGTTTAATTAAAAAAATAACTCCTGATGTAATTGTTATAGCATGCAATACAGCAACTGTTGTAACTTTGCCATATTTAAGAGAGAAATTTACTATTCCATTTGTGGGCGTTGTTCCTGCTGTAAAACCAGCTGCTTCGATGTCAGAGAACAAAAGAATAGGGCTCTTTGCAACAAACAAAACTGTATCTGACAGCTATACAGATAATCTTATAGCTCAGTTTGCAGGTAATTGCGAAGTACATAAATATGCAGATCCAAATATTGTCTCATTTATCGAAAATAAAATGTTTGAATCTGAAAATAAAGAGATATTGGAATTTTTGATCCCTGCTGCAAATTTTTTTATTGAAAAAGATGTTGATCATGTTGTTCTGGGTTGTACCCACTTTTTATTTATACATGATATGCTGGAAAATCTTTTTCCGGAAAAAATAAAAACAATAGATTCAAGAGAAGGTGTTTCACGTCAGGTCCTTCGCATTATTAGCGACATGGACGTTGCACCCCACGCTAGCCAGGGATGGCGATCAGCGTGGGGTAAAGACATGGCAGTCGCATCCCAATCAGTAAAACGAGATCGCGATTGCTTTTATGTTACATCTTCCAACATAAATAACGATTATTACAAAAAAATTGCCGATCGATTCATGCTCAAATATTCAGGAATTATATAAAATATGAATGACAGAATTATTAAGGGACAAATACTTTTTGGAATAAATAATATTTATACTGTAAATGTGGATAATAAACTTTATCAATGCAGAATTAAAGGAAAAGTTTTTAAAAAATCAGATGGGCTTTATAATCCATTAACAGCAGGAGATATAGTTGATATTGAACCAGATTCCATATCATCCAAACATGGAACAATCATATCGCTCCATGAAAGAAAAAATGTCTTTACAAGATGGAATAGAAAAAGGATGTCTCTTCAGATTATTGCCGCAAATATAGATATTCTTTTTGCAATAACAACTCCGGACGAACCTCCATTCAGACCGCGCTTTATTGACAGGATGCTCCTTTCAGAAGAAGACAATTATGAAAAAATTATAATTATGAACAAATCAGATCTTTCTTTATCTCCCGACATCGAAGAAAGAATTGCTGATTATAAAAGAATAGGGATAAAAGTAATAAAATCATCAGCTGTAACAGAACAAGGAATAGAAGAAATAAAAAAACTTATGCAAGGAAAATATTGTGTGTTTGCAGGTCAATCGGGAGTAGGGAAATCGACCTTGATAAATCTTATTACAGGCAACAATATACAAAAAACAGGAGAAATATCATATAAATACTGCAGAGGCAGACACACAACAAATTATTCTGTTTTAATACCATACAATGATAACGGAGGAATAATAGATACTCCCGGAATACGTGAAATATTTATAGAAAAAGTAACTCCCGAAAAACTGGGTTATATGTTTACGGAATTCAGAGAGTTTATAAAGTCATGTGAATTTATTGGATGCTCTCACATAGAAGAGTCCGGATGCGCTGTAAAACAGGCGGTTGAAAGCGGACATATCCATGAAGACAGATATAGAACTTATTTTAAATTATATAATGAAATGACCGAATTATCGGATGAAGTCTATGGTTGCCCATACTCTTGAAATTCTTGAATTCAACAAGATTGTACAAAGTATATCTGAATACTCTGTTTCCGAAGCAGGTAAGCAATTATTATTTGATCAGAACATTGAAGATAATGAAAAAAACTGGAAAGAAAAAATCAATGCTGTATTTGAAATAAAAAAACTATTTGATAACAGCCTCTATCTTCCGCAACTGTCACTACCAGATATTCAGCCAATAATAAAAAAAGTATTTATCGAAGGAATAGTTCTTGATTCTTTTGAAATAGGTGCTGTGATTAAATATTTGCAATCAGCTCTTAAATTAAAAATATTTCTTCAGCAAAATATTCAAAATAACTTAATACAAAATAATCTTGATTTTTATGAAGAATCGCAACTTGTAAAATATTTATCAAAATTTATAAGGCAGGATGGAAATATCCGCGATGAAAATGTAAAAATTCTCCTTGATATAAAATCCAAAATAGCCAGGGTAAATAAAACCATTAATAATATTATTGGAAAATACACAACAGATCCTGTTATATCTTCTTATATGCAGGATACAAATCCAACGCTAAGGGATAACCGGGTCGTTATTCCCCTAAAAGAAAATTTTAAAGGAAAAATAAAAGGGATTATCCATGCTTCCTCTGCCAGAGGTATGACTCTGTTTGTGGAACCTGTTGAACTTTTTGATTATAATAACGAAATTATAGAACTCGAAGAGCAATATAAGATTGAGATACATAAAATATTAAGGGAACTTACAGAAAAAATTCGGGAAAAAAAAGAAGAAATCAATAATATTTTTCATAAAATATCATACCTTGATACAATTATAGCGCGGGCGCATTTTGCGTATACAAATAAATGTATTTTACCGGAAACAATTGAAAAAGGTATTGTAATAAAAAATGCGCGCCATTTTCTTCTTGGTAAAAATGCAGTCCCCATTGATATAATTATAAACGGGAATACAAAAGCGCTTTTAATAAGCGGACCAAATACAGGCGGTAAAACACTCTCATTAAAAACAGCAGGATTATCTGTTTTAATGAACCAGTTCGCTGTAGGAATAATTGCCGATGAAGGATCAGCCATCTCTTTTTACAATAATGTTCTGGCAGATATAGGGGATGAACAGTCAATTGCAGGTTCTCTTTCAACATTTTCAGCGCATATGAATAATATATCAAAAATCATTTCTTTAAGCACAGAAAAAACTCTTGTCCTGCTTGATGAACCAGGAACAGGGACAGACCCGGATGAAGGCTCATCTCTGGCTATGGCGATTTTTGACACATTGCTTGAGCGCAATGTAAATTTTCTTGCAACAACACATCAGGCAACGCTTAAAAATTATGTGGCAGGAAAAGGTGATATAGCAAATGTTTCTGTTGCCTATAATTCCGAAACATATAAACCAGAATATAAAATGATATACGGACTTCCCGGAGAAAGTTTTGGAATTGATATAGCGGAAAAAAATAACATAGAAAATAGTGTTATTGAAAAAGCAAGAAAATATATAGGAAGTGAAAAAATAAATATAAATAAACTTATTAAAGAGATAGTTTTAAAACAGCAAGAAATTACAGATAAAGAAAAAGAGATTGAAAAAAAAGAAAAACTTGTTGCAGAAACCAGACGCGAAATAAGTTTAAAAGAATTATCATTAAAACAAAAAGAGTATGAATTAAGAAATACAGAAAAACGGAATCTCAATATTTTTCTTAAAGAAAGCAGACAAAAAATTGAAAATATAATACGTAAAATTATTGAAACCAAAGTAGATGATGAGTCAAAAAAAGAAGCAAGAGAATTTATTTTAGAAATTGAAAACCAAATTGAAAAAGCAGATTTTAAAATAGAAAACGATATAAATGAATATATTGGATATGATGAAGATATAGAACCCGGAACAGAAGTCTATATAGGGGAAAACAGGCAAAAAGGGGAAATACTACGGGCTTTAAAAAACAATAAATTTCTTGTTTTAACGGGTATGCTTAAAGTAGAAGTAGCAAAAAAAGATATTTATGTAATTAAAGATAAGCCCAAAAAAGTTAAAAAAATAAAAGCAGAAGTGCTTCACCATGATCTTAATAAAAGCGATAAACCTGTTTTTGAACTTGATATAAGAGGAATCAGGGCAGAAGAAGCAATAAGCAGAGTTGAAACTCAAATAGATAGCGCTCTTATAAACGGATTTACCATGTTTTCGATTATACATGGTCATGGCGAAGGGATACTTAGAAATGTAATTTCCGAATATCTTACATCATCCCCTGTTGTTAAAAAATTCTACTACGCTCATCCTGAAAGCGGCGGATTCGGCAAAACTGTTGTTGAGCTATAGGCGAAGCCGTATCCCGAGGGTTTATCCACAAGTCTACCTTTGTTCCCAAGAGCCATTCGGGATAGGCGAAGCCGTATCCCGAAGGTTTATCCATAAGTTTATTTTTGTTTCCAAGAGTCATTCGGGATAGCCGAAGGCGTACCCAGTAGCTTTATGCAAAGATTAACTTTTGTTCCAGAAAATCATACAGGGTAGCCGAAGCGCTCTCCCCAGAGCAGGTATTAAGCACTGCATCCTGTGATTGAAATAAATATAATAAAGCTGTATCTTGTAAGTTGTATAGCTATGCTCCAAAATAATACCAAGCCCAAAAATCGGTTACTTTAAGGCTGGGTTATTTTAAAGCCTAATTAAAGGGGTTTTCGTGAAAACAAGAATTATTAAAATATTATCCATCCTTTTTCTCTCTTTTTTCCTTTTTTCCTGCATAAACATTGATACAGAAATTACTTTTAGACAAAACCTATCAGGCGAAATATTGATCAAATATTCAATATCCAAAGCTGCCATCAATATAGGAAAAATCGATAAATACGATAATTTTCTCCCTTTACCTGTGGAAGAACAAAAATTTAGGGAACTTGCAGCCATTACAAATGGACTTGATTTCATCTCTTTCAGGCAAGAAGAGACCGAAGGGGAAGTATTTATAAATGTAAGATATGGATTTAGCAATATTGAGGCTCTTAATGCCATTGTCTCAAACAGCAATGATAAAAAAATTGAAGTTCAAAGAAGAGGGGACAGAACTTATTATACGCAGAAAATAAGCAATAACAAACCAATAAACGAAGAAACTATAGAACTGGCAAAAGCTCTTTTTCCTGACAGGTATGTCAATATAAAAATTACCGCGCCCCAAAATATCCGAACAGTTAGTTCAGGCGAGATAACAGGAAATAGCGCGCAAGTAAGGTATAATCTGCCTCAACTTTTGTCCAACAAAGGGAATGTTACGTGGGAAGTTTCATGGTAAAGGTAACTTATGTTCACAAATAAACTAACCAATATGGTATCAGTTGGAAACATAAAAATAGGGGGGGGAGCGCCTGTTTCAATACAAACAATGTGGAAAAAACAGCTTGAAAAAGAAGAAAACATAATTGATCAGCTTAAATCCTTAAAAGATCTGGGATGCGATATAATAAGATTTGCTGTCCCTGATATAAATGCAGCGGAAATTTTAGGTGCTGTTGCAGCAAAATCTCCAATGCCTGTTGTAGCTGATATCCACTTTGATTATAAAATTGCTTTAAAATGTATTGATTTAGGTATACAGAAAATAAGAATAAATCCCGGCAATATTGGCACAGAATGGAAAGTAAAAGAAGTTATCGATAAAGCCAAAGATAAAAATATCCCTATAAGAGTTGGAATAAATAGCGGCTCTCTGCCTGTAAAATTAAGGAATAACAAAGATAAAGCTGCATCAATGATAGCTGCTGCAGAAGAAGAAATAGAAATATTTGAAAAATATAATTTTAAAAATGTTGTTTTTTCATTAAAATCTCCCGATGTTGCAACTACCATATATGTAAATGAGATGTTTGCAGAAAAATATACTTATCCTCTCCATATAGGGGTAACCGAAGCAGGGCCATTAATCGATGGAGTTGTAAAAAATAGCGCTGCTTTGCTTGAGCTTCTTGGCAAAGATATAGGAAGTACTGTAAGAGTATCTCTTTCGGCAACATCTGAAAATGAGGTAATTGCAGGAACTTCAATTTTAAATGAAGCTGGAAAAAGGGACAATGTAGTCAATCTTGTATCATGCCCCAAATGCGGAAGATCAACATTTGATGTTCATGAGTTTATTTCCAGGATATATGATAAAATAAAAAAACTTGGAAAGCATTTAACAATAAGTGTAATGGGATGTGTTGTAAACGGCCCCCAGGAAGCAAAAGATGCGGATATAGGGATAACAGGAGTAGGTAACTCTATTGTAATTTTTAAAAAAGGTGAAATAATTAAAAAAACAACTTCCCAAAATGCGGAAGAAGAATTTCTAAGGGAGATAGAAAAACTTTGAGAAATCTAACTAAAAAAATATTGATACTATTAATTCCACTCTGTTTGTTTTCTGCAAATATTTTGCAGGCAGATGAGGATACCCCTGCCTGGATATTATTTCAAAAAGGGATGAGTTATTACAGCCAGAAAAATTATGGCGAGGCATTTAAGGCTTTCAGGGAAGCAACAAATAAAAATGAATATCCGGAAGCTGAATACTGGATAGGTAAAATTTTTGAAAATGAAGGTGATGATACACTTGCCCTGCGCCAATATGAAAGAGCTTTAAATATTTCATATAAAGCAGAAAGTAGCGAATTTTATATTGCGATTCTTTTAAGTATTGCAAATATTTATGAGAAACAAAAAAAATATAATTTATATGAAGAAACTCTAACGAAGATTATAAATGATGTAAAAAGAGCAGCAAAGAGCGACATGGAATATGAAAAAGTTCTTGGAGACAGGCTTATAGTTAGCGGTCTTGATAAAGCGATTTTCTATTTCAGATATGACCTTGATCCTCTTATAACACCATACGGGGAACTTGGAATATATTTATTAAAAATTGCAAAAGACCGAAATGGAGTAAGAAATGCAATAAGATATCTTACATCTTCAGTAATTATAATATTTACAAGACTTATCGAAGTAAATAGAGAATATGACCCGCATTACGATTACACAGATTCCAGAGACCTATTACTGAATTCAGAAAAAGATAATAGAACCGCAGAATATATGATTGAATCCGGATTATATAAATATCTTTTTTTTCTTGCCTTAGCGCTTGATAACATGGAAGAATTTCAGCAATCAAAATATATTTTTAGTTTTCTTGCAGAAAGCAGTGTTAAAAATAATTATACAGATATTTCTTTAAGGATTAAAAATAACAATTATTTCAGTAGCTATAAAGATGGAGTTAAAAAAGCTCTTCTTTTTATTCAGGAAGATTAATCGGGTTTAACCATGGATAAAATAATAATTAAAGGAGCTCGCGAACATAATCTAAAAAATATCGATCTTGAAATACCCAGGGATAAACTTGTCGTTATATCCGGATTAAGCGGTTCCGGAAAATCATCTCTTGCATTTGATACAATCTATGCCGAGGGTCAAAGAAGATATGTAGAATCTCTTTCATCTTATGCAAGACAATTTTTAGGCAGAATGGATAAACCGGATGTCGATTATATCGAAGGGCTTTCTCCTGCAATATCAATTGAACAGAAAACAACGCATAAAAATCCAAGATCAACAGTAGGTACTGTAACAGAAATATACGACTATTTAAGGCTTCTTTATGCAAGGATAGGTAAGCCCCACTGTCCAAAATGCAACAGGGAAATAAGTGAACAATCAAAAGATCAAATATATGATGCCATAACCGGTTTCCCTAAAAATTCAAAAATAATTATTCTTGCTCCTGTTGTAAGCGGAAAAAAAGGGGAGCATGAAAAAATTATTGCAGATGCGAAAAAATCAGGTTTTGTAAGAGCCAGAATTGATGGCAATATAATTAATCTTGATGAAATAAAAAAGCTGGAAAAAACAAAAAAACATACAATTGAAATAGTAGTTGACAGAATTGTTGTTACTGATGAAAACAAAAAAAGAATAAGCGAATCTATTGAAAGCGCAATTGAAACAGGCGATGAAAGAATCCTT
>WRFK01000005.1 GCA_009778835.1 Spirochaetaceae bacterium | reverse complement strand
TTTCAGGAGTAAACCTTTGAAAAAATATCTACTATTTTTATGTTTTTTACTCATCCTGTTGGCACCCCTTTTTTCAGCAACAGGAGATGTCACCTGCTCTATCAGGTATTATAATAAAAAAATATATTATGCAGGAGACAATGTTGAACTTCGCGTAGAATTATACAACAATAGCCCTGATAATTTCTCTTTTCAGACCACAGATCCCAAATATTTTAACACAATAATGGTATTCAAAGATATAACAGGGAGAGAACTAAAAGATAAATATAAAGTTACCAGAAAAATAGCTGCTGCTCAAACTGTTTATTATCGCAACATGATTATCCAGCCCGGAGAAGTTTTTGCATTTAATATACCTCTAAATGATGTACTTGATATTTCTGAAGCAGGTATTTACTTTGTCCAACTTGAGTTTTTTCCGGACTTATATGATAATAGATCAATAAAATCCAATATATTGGATCTTTCTATAAGACCTAATTTGGGCATAAACGAAGTACAGAGAATTATTGACCAGGAAACAGGCGAAATTCTCAAACAGGAGAGAAAAGCGCCGGATGAAGTTGTAAAATATACAATAGAAGCGCTCCAGAAAAGCGAATTTAATAAATATTTTCTATATATTGATCTTGAAAGTATAATGCTTAAATCTCAAGACAGAATGGAAAGCTATAACAGGCTCTCTGATGTTAACAGGAAGAAATTTCTTGATGAATATAAGCAAATGCTTATAAAAAATATGCTTGTAGATCAAGGAACAGCAACTCCGGAATCAATAATTTATCGCCCATTTGCTTACAATATTATAAAAACATGGTATACTGATCAAAATGCAGAAGTCACTGTTATGCAAAAATTCAGATATGAGCAGCTTATTGAGGTAAAAGAGTATACCTATAAATTGAGAAAAAATGATACTATTTGGGTAATTTATGATTATCTTGTTATGAATAAAGGGACTGAATGAAGATACTTGTTATAGCGGAAAATGAAGCGACAATAACAACAATAAAAAAGCATCTCGCGCCAATTGGTTTTGATTTTATATTTTATTCAAATCCTGTTAAGGCAATTGATAATATCTCTGAAATTACCCCTGAAATGGTTATTTTTAGCGCAGAAGATTATCCCAGACATTGGAAACCTTTTTTAGTAGTTCTTAGGGCATATTTTCCTCACACAGAAAGTGTTTTTATTCTTCTTAAAACAGCTCTTTTTTCACAGGAAGATGCTGAAAAAGCCGCTCATCTTAAAGTAAACGGACTTGTTGATGAAGATGTTGAGGAATATGCTTTAGTAGATAGTTTAAAAGGGGTATTTTCACGCCATCTTATCCCCAAAGAATCAAGAAGGAATAGAAGGTATTTTGTACTCGACTCTGATAAAATAAGTTTTATATTTAACCATCCGGATACAATGGAACTTATTACAGGAAAAGTAGTTGAAATTTCCATGAAAGGAATAACAGTCTCTCTTCCTGAAGAAATAACCAGCGATTTAACACGCGGAAGCACTATACAATATTGTTCCATAAAAATTGAGGATAAAATTTTAACAACAGATTGTACTGTTTTCAGAAGCGACTTATACACAACACTCCTTTTTAAAGATATGGATGAAGATAATGCCGAGTTTATCGAAAGCTATTTTGAAAAAAAAGCAGTTGAACAGCCCGTTGCTAACCAATAATTATTCTTTTTAAAATAATGGATGAAAAATCAATAAAAAAAACTCTTATACCTCTTTTTTTTGAATTTCCTTCACAAAATAATGAACAAAATGAAAAAGCCGGAAAATGCACACTTTGCCCCAATTTATGTGTTATTAAAGCGCAAAAATCAGGTAAATGCCGTGTACGGGGTTTTGACAGCAATTTAAAGCCAATAATACCATTTGCAGGCAAAATATCCGGCCTTGCAATAGATCCTATTGAAAAAAAGCCCCTCTACCATTTTTATCCGAACTCACAGATATTATCCGTAGGATTTTACAGTTGTAATCTTACCTGTGCTTTTTGCCAAAATTACCATATCTCAACCAAAGTTGATCAAAATGCAAAAACCATCTCTCCGGAGGAGATGGCTGAAATTACAGCATCTTCTAACACAATAGGGCTTGCTTATACCTATTCAGAGCCAATGATACATATCGAATGGATAAAAGAGACAGCAAAGTTGGTCAGAAACAGGAATCTTAAAAATGTTCTTGTTACAAATGGATATATAAACAAAGAAGCAGGAGAATCTATTCTTGAAAATATAGATGCATTGAATATTGATTTAAAATCATTTAATGAAAAATTTTATGCCAATGAACTTGGTGGCAGAATTGAGGCAATAAAGGATTTTATAAAACTTGCTGCCTCAAAAGCTCATGTGGAAGTTACAACCCTTGTAATTCCGGGTAAAAATGATAGCGAAAAAGAAATTGAGATGATCGCTTCTTTTATTGCTTCAATAAATAACTCTATTCCGTTTCATTTATCATGTTATTATCCTGCTTATAAATATTCCATAGAGAGAACAGACCCTGTAAAAGTGATAAATCTTGCAGCAATTGCATCAAAGTATCTTGAGTACGTATATGTTGGGAATACAGGAATTGCCGAAAACAATACAAAATGCCCCTCTTGCAGTAATATTATAGTAAAAAGAACCGGATATAAGACAACGATAAGAGATGTCAATAATGGAATTTGTTCTAATTGCGGTAAAAAAATAAATTTAATCCTGTAATACTTAAATAATTACAGAAATAATCAAAAATATTGACAAGTTTTATTATTTTAGATATGTTTATTTCTGCATTCCCCTGTAGCTCAGTCGGTAGAGCAGATGGCTGTTAACCATCGGGTCGGCAGTTCGAGTCTGTCCGGGGGAGCTTTTAAGGCCGTCCAAAAGGGCGGCTTTTTTTATTTTTACAATTTATGTTTGATGGGGTTTACCTAATAATATTAAGCATTTTTAATAACTCTATAAAAGCTTTCCATAGGGCAAATGTAATTGCACAACAAATTATTACAATAAAAATGCGCCTTAAGAGAAAGATATATCACTTAATGGTTGTTAAGTATAAATTTTATGATTTTTTAAAAAATTTGCAAATTGTTCGCTTTCAGCTAGTAAAATACCACTTTAAGTTTAATTGAAATTTCTTCGTTTTTCAAAACCCTTGAAATGATACTTACCCTTTTTTTTGTTGTAATCGACATATCTTTGCCACGAATAAAAAAAGGCGGCGAAAGTGTATATATTTGCTCTGCCTCATTGAACCGCAACTTGGCGTTGCCCGCGGTCATATTGACAAGCTCGCACAAGGCATCTTCAATATCATTCCTGGTTACTTCATCCTTGGAGATGCCTGTCATAAAGGAACAGATAACCCGCATAGTGGCTTCTTCGGCTGAAATAAAAACAATTCCCTGATTTTTCCCATTAAGACTCATGAAACCAACCATTTCGTTAAAATCAGAATCATCCTCCAACGAGGAAATATCAAGCAAAAAGCCTGATGTTATGGAAACAACTTCAGCCAACGCATCAGTGAAAATAAAACCAATCCGGTCTATAGAAAAAGCACTCATTAAAATTCACCTTCCTTTCCAATACATTCAATAATTTTTGTTTCCAATTCTTCAACTGTGAATGGCTTTGTTAAATAGTTGGCAGCGCCTGCGCGGACAGCGGCGACAATATTGCTTCTCTGCCCTTCCGTAGTTACCATCATTACGGGTAATTTTTTATATTTGTCGTTGGATTTTATTTCAACAAGGACTTCATACCCGCTCATTTGAGGCATATTCCAGTCTAAAAGCACAAGATCTATTTCCTCATATTTCTTTGAAAGAATTTCAAGAGCTTCAATTCCATCCTGAGCCTCTTCCATTTCCATTTGTAATACGTCGGCAACAGCCTTGATTATTTTCCTTGTTATTGAGGAATCGTCAACCACAAGCAACTTCATTTTAATCCCGCCTTTTTAATATAATATGTTAAATTTCCATAATAATCAGAGTCAAAATTATCTTTAAATAAATCATATAAAGCATAATTCCCTGTAAAAAAAACGCCGCTATCCGACAATACGTCGCACATTTTTGATATTATTTCCTTTTTCATATCATCTGAAAAATATATTAAAACATATCTGCAGAAAATAATATCAAATTGTCCTAATGGTTTATAGGATTTTTGCAGATTAAAACAATCAAATTTTACCGCGCTGCGTACTTTTGGGTCAATGTCCCATGCCGAGCCGTTTTCCTTAAAATATTTTGCTTTATAATAATCACTTAATCCTCTTATCATGCTTATTCTATCGTATCTTCCTTTTTTTGCTATATCCAAAACACCGGTTGAAATATCTGTAGCAATAAAATCAAAATCCGAAAGAGTAACTCCTTTTATGTTGTTTGTACTCAAGTAATTATCTATACACATAACGGTCGAATAAATTTCCTGCCCGCTTGAAGAAGCAGCGCTCCAGATTTTCACCCTATTTTTTTTACCTGAAATAAGGTCATTTACAAGTTCCGGAAGCAGACGTTCCTCTAAAACCTTCCACGGAGCGCTGTCACGAAACCACTGTGTTTCATTCGTCGTTATGGCATTTATTATTTTCTGTTTTATCGATGGATCTGAATTCGATTTTATATAATCATAGAATTTGCCAAAAGAATCGGTCCCGGTGTCAACCATATACTTTGAAAGTCTCGTTTCAAGCAAATATGTCTTTTCCGGCGGAATAACAATTCCGCAATTTTCAGATATGTAATTTCTGAAAAGCAAATACTCAGATTCACTTATGGAAATCTGAGATGCTGCCTGCATAAAGCTAAATTTACTCAACTTTTTTCCTCTGCATTTGCATGGGGGTGTAATTAAAACTTTCTACTTCCGAAGAAATTTTATCCAAATCCAATATTTTGTCAACAAGCCTGGCTTCCATCGCTGCGCATGGCATTCCATAGACAACGCATGTTTCTTCACTTTGAGCCAGGCAAAAACAGTTCTGTTTTTGTTTCAAAGCTGCGAGCCCCCTTTCACCATCATTCCCCATTCCCGTCAAAATGACGGCCAAAACCCCCGATCCGGTGAATGATTCGGCGACTGATTCAAAAAGTATATCAGCGGCAGGACGAATATTGTTAAGAGGCGGTGAATCGTCCAATTGAATCCTGTTTTTTGCATCTAACTTCATATGCATCTCTCCGACTGCTATATATACTGTCCCTCCCACGACTCTTTCATTGTCTTCAGCTACCTTGACCTTTAGCCGGGACTTCTGATTCAAGTGATGCGCCAGCATTTTTATAAAAGGCGCCGGCATATGCTGAACAACTAAAATAGGCACAGGAAAATCCTCGGGCAGTTTGGATAAGATGTTTTCAAGCGCCATCGGACCGCCTGTTGAAACCGCAATAAGAACAATTTCCGGTTGGAATTTACCATTAACTTTTACCGGCTCAATTGCAGTTCTCTTCTTCTTCTTTTCATGTACCTCATGCACAACCTTAAAAAGATCAGACATTTTGCCTTTTACAAAATCAAAATTCGCGCTATAACTGTTATGTATAGGCTTAACCATATAATTAAACGCACCTTTTGCCATTGCCTCGGCGCAAAGCTTGTCGCTCACAGATGAAGGCTGCGCTGTTGCAAAAACCAAAGCTTTTGGTATTTGCCGCATAACGTTATTTAAAAACAGAGCCATATCCAAGCCTGAAATCTCCGTATCAATAACAATAACATCATAATTATGACGCTTTATACTATCAAGCGCTTCACTGCAGTTTAAGGCATAGGCGACTTTCGCGCTTTTATCCAATTCAATTGCAGCCTGTGCAAACATTTTTTTGTATACCGGCGAATTGTCGGCAATTAATAATCTGATTCCATTCATTGTTAAGTTGTTTTAAATTTTGATATGAACACCTCCATATCATTTGCTATTTCCATCATCCCTTCGCTTGATGATTTAGTCGCGTCAGCGTTATTCTGAACCGCGCTAGTCTTCTCGTTTATAAGCTGGATATTTTTTGAAATATCCACAAGTCCCGACACCATCTCTTTTGCGGTGCGGTCTATTTCTTTTATATTATTGGAAACGCGCTCTGAATTCATCCCTATTTCCTGCGCCCCTATAACAAGTTCGGCTGTGGATTTGGCTATTTCGTTAGCGCCCTTTGCAGATTCAACGACTGTTTTTGTTACAGAAAGCGCATTTTCAGACAACTTATTAATTTCAGTTGTTATTTCATTCATTCTCCGCGCGGCAGCAGCGGACTCATCCGCTATCTGGTCACTGCGCTTGCCCTGCTGTGTCATTTCACTGGTGAAGCTGTTCATAAACCCGGTCATTTCATTGATAAGCTCTGTTATTTCCGACACAGCGCCAACTGCTTCGGTCATGTTCTTTTGCATGTTTTCAATTTGGTCGGCAATTTCATCTGTTGCTGTGGCAGTCTGCTTGGCGAGTTCCTTAACTTCGTTTGCAACAACCATAAACCCTTTGCCTGCCTCACCCGCACCTGCTGCCTCGATAGCAGCATTAAGGGCAAGCATGTTTGTTTGGTCCGCGATATCATTTATTACATTGACTATTTTTCCTATTTGCTTGCTTGCTATCTCAAGCCGCTGAATAATCATATTGGTGTTTTTTGCCTTATCGTCCGCATCGGACATCTTATTCTTTGTAACCGCGCAATGTTCGCTTACTGTTAAAATGGATCTGTTTATTTCATCAACGCTTTGGGCAACAGAGTTAAAAGCGTTTGAAACAAGCGTAACCGAGCCGGATGCCTTTGAAATGCTATCCTGAATGTTATCGACAAGAGCGCTTGACTGCTTTGATCTTGTACTTGTCTCCTCGGCAGCAGCCGCAACACTGCTTATAGTCGCGTTTATTTGCTCTATAGATGTAGCTACCGCAGATATATGCACGCTGGCGGTCGAAAGCGAGCTTGATGACTCTGCCATTCCAGCCGAAAACTCCTCTGCTGCAGTACTTACAGATGATGTTTCTTCATTAAGCGCCTGACTATTAGAAGCCATTTGCGACGATACCGACAGCATATCCTGCGCAGATTTTCGTACTTTTATAACTGTTTCCGTAAGATTAAGGACACTTGTATCGCTAAAAATAACAAGCGCGTTGCACGCGTCAAAAAGCTGTGTTATTTCGGCGCTAAAATCCGATTTCACCCTTTTGGAAAAATCACCGTCAGCCGCTTGTTTCATAAAAGAAGAGAGTACGGTAATCGGCTTTAATATTACGGGGGGCATCAACATTGATAAAATAGCGCCCGCAATAATGGCAGCCAGAATAAAAGCAACGATGAGTATGGATAAAAATCTTCCTCTCTCAAGAATATCAATTGACATATCATCAATTAATTTGGCATATCTTTCTTTCATTTGGTCCAAACGGATAATAACTTCCTTCATTGAAGGAAGAAGGTTATCTATAAAATGCGTTTTTGCAGCATCTGTACCTTTGGACTCCAGAAGCTTTAATATTACTGCGGCTTCATGGTGCATATAAGCATGAGGTCCCGCAATGCTGTTAAGCATGGAAAGAATACTCTCATCGGTTACTGCTTTTCCCTCTCCTTCATTTAACCATATACCAAGCGAACAGGTTTCAGGGCTAAGTGCTCCGGTAAACTTAGAGCCATATAGCATTGTCTCGGTCAGGTTTTGCCTCCATATAAAATGCTTGTTTAATACCTCTGAAAGGTTTTTGGATTCCATCTGCAGTTTGTTCAATTCATATGACATATGTATAAGTGAACTTATGGACAACAACCCGGTAATGCCCAAAATCAACCCAATAACCGACATACATGCAAATCCTATCAAAAGTTTTATCCTTATTCTGACGTTTTTAAATTTTTTCCTCATTATCGAGTCCTCCTTGCGTGATTGTATTTGTATTAATGCTGGATTCGTTACCGTCATTAAAACGACTTATTATTTCATCAATGTTTATTATTCTGTAAAGTTTCCCTTTCACTTCTGCCATACCTGAAATACAATATTTTTCTCCACCCTCTTCCGACAAAGGCGGCGGAAGTATTTCATTTTCTTCTATATCAATCAAATCACCCGGATGATCTACAAGCAGCCCCATTTGATCGTTCCCATCCGTAAAAGACTTAAAAACAACAGCGTTAACAGCCTGCATGTTCCTTTTGCGGCCAAGCAGCTCGGCAAGGCTTAAAACAGTAACTATTCCGCCTTTTATGTTGGCTATGCCGACTACCGCAGGCGGAGCTGCCGGTACTGGTGTAAATGCCATGTTCCGAATGATTTTTTGTACAAGTGTTACATCAACGGTAAAAAGTTCTCCTTCCGAGAGTAAACTTAGTCCTCTCATGCCACACCACCCTCTTTTTTAACTTTATTTGCCTGTTTGTCTTTTTCAACATCCTCCACAATGGCAGCCGGATTTAGAAAAATAAGTATTTTCTCATTAAATCTGCTTGTTCCAAAAATAAAATCGCTGTAAAGCTGTTTGTCGTCAAATTCAAAGTTGCCCGCAACTTTGTCGAGCACTTTAGCGACAAGAAGCCCTATGGGCGATACGGATTTTTTTAGCGTTAGCAGATAAAGTTTTTCTGCAGTATAGCGGCGTTTTTTGACAGGCGCGTAATTTTCCGGCCGGACAACACGAATGGTTTTCCCCGCGATATTTATAAACTGACCATTTCCTATTTCCTGAATATGTTCCGGGTCTACAACTTCTATTCTGAAAATTTCATTTATTTCAATCGCGAAATACTCCATGCCCGAACACTTAAAAATCAAAATCTGTTTTTCTTCTTTTTTCTCTTTTTCAATTTCTTCGTCAACAATGCTTTGGGGAGTAGCTTCAATACCCATAAGACGCAAAATACCTTCTGCGTCCAATACTGCAATTGCGTTACCATTGCCTAAAACCGTCACGCTTGAATAGCAGAGACATTTTTTTAAATACTTGGGAAGCGGTTTTACAAGTGTTTGTTCTGTTTCGACTGCATCATCTATCAAAAACGCAAAGCTTTTGCCGCCTGCTTTCAGGACAAGGCATTTGTTCACAGCGCGTCCGTTTATCCGCTCAAGCAATGTCTCAATCGACGGCAGCGCGCGCCTAGTGGCTTTGGCGTCCAACTCATCCATAGTCACAACAGGAATTATGCGCCCATTAAGAATTAAAACAAGCGAATTATTGAGCCTTTCGATCCGCCTGGACGGCATAGCGCGCCAAATACGCACGATCCTTTCAACATTCATTTCCGGCACAGCATATTGAACAGAATCTATTGTCACAATAAGCGTTCTTATGACCGAAAGAGTAAGCGGCATTTTAAGCCGTATAGTCGTTCCTTTATTGATCTCGGAATCTATTTCTATGGAGCCGTTTAATTTCTCTATATTTGTTTTGACAATATCCATTCCTACGCCGCGCCCCGAAAGGCTCGTTACTTGTTTGGCAGTTGAAATCCCCGGAGCAAGAATAAGAGCTAAAATATCGCTTTTCGGCATTGTTTCAAGCTCTTCCTGCGTCACTATTCCGCGTTCTATGGATTTGAGCTTTAGAGCCTCTGTGTTTATGCCTGCACCGTCATCCGTTACTTCTATAAGCGCAAAACCATCGTGCATATAGGCGTTTAATGTAATTTTGCCTTTTTTGGGTTTGCCAAGCTCGGCGCGGCGTTCGGCAGATTCCAGACCGTGGTCAGCGGAATTTTTAACGATCTGCGTAATTGGGTCGGCCAGCGAATCCAGCAAGTACTTGTCAAGAGTCACTTCGCCGCCAAAAATTTCCACTTCGATATCTTTATTAATCATCTTTGCGGTATCGCGTATAATACGCGGAAATTTGTCAAAAATTACACTAATTGGCTGCATCCTTGTAAGCATAACTTTTTCCTGAATTTCGCTTGAAAGCCTGTTCATATCATGTAAAACCGGCTTAAGTCCGACAATTGATCTTTCGTACCCCGACACAGCGGAAAGCAATTGATTTCTCGTTAAGATCATTTCGTTAGCTAAATCCATAAGTCCGTTGATAACAGAAATATCAAGACGAATAGAAAAGTTATTTTTCCGGGCAAGAGCCTGTGTATATATTTGTTCGTGTTCCGCTTCTGTTTTATGTAAAACTGTTTTTTGTTGATCTTTCTGAACAGAAACAGCTTTTGCAGCTTCCGGTTTTTCGGCGCTTTCCTCATCACCAAAAATATTTTTCTTTGGCACAAGACGTATATATCTTTTATCCACTTCAATTGCTATAGAAAAAAGATCAAACGCCAAAACACTGGTAACAAGAAGCTCCAATGTAGTAGTATCGTATTCCGACAACGCGCTGATTATTTCATCTGCTAAAACAGTGGTATCTTCCTGCCTTATTATTTTGCCGAAGTTACCGTTAACTATAACTTCCACGATAGTTCCTATCGACAAAATACTATCAATCATTCCTTTGGGATTCTTATAATATTTGCCAAGACTTCTGTTAAAACCTATACTGACATAATATATTTTATGACCATGCCGAAAAGCTTTTTTAAGCATTTTATTTGTATCCGGGCAGTTATAGTCAAAGGGTATATTGATTTCTCCTGCATCATCATCAGCAGCATCAACTTCTTTCTTCAAATAGTTTTTCAAGGCGTTCACAAGTCCATCTATTTCAATCATGTCGTCGGCTTGCACATGATCCACTAAATCCTTCAGGCAGTCCACGCTTTGAAGCGCTATATCGGCGATTTCGTCATCAACAGTTAATTTTCCCTCTTTTATCTGCGAAAAGACACTTTCGAGTTCATGCGCAAGTGCAACTATTTTTTTAAATGAGAAAAATCCAGCGGTCCCTTTAAGGCTGTGCGCAGCGCGAAAAACATCACTTATAAGAGTTGGATCATCCGCAAGTGTTGCTGTGTCCAAAAAGGCTTTCTCTATTTTTTCTATGTGCACTCTGGATTCGGCATCAAAATCATCAAGAAACAGACTGGTATCTATTTTTATACTCATTATGGCATGACCCTTATACAATTATAAGCAGTGTTCGGCAGCAACAGCAAGCAATTTATCATAAGCCATTGGCTTTTCCAGGTAATCATCCATTCCCGCTTCAAGGCATAGCGCTATCTCGTCCTCACTGACACCCGCTGTCATCGCTATAATAGGGATTTCCCGTGCGTTTTTACAATCATCAAGATGCCTGATGGCTTTTGTTGCAGCTAATCCATCCATTTCAGGCATTTGGACATCCATTAAAATAAAGGCATACAAATTGGGGTCACTGGCAAATTTTTCAACAGCTTCCTTGCCATTTTCTGCAAATACAAAAGTCAAATCTTCAATACCAGAAAGCATAGAGGCAACAATTTCTCTGTTAATATCAAGATCATCGACTATTAAAATTGTCTTACCAATCAAAACTGCTTCAGGAACACCGTCGCGGGAAAGCGTAGTTTCTTCTTCGTTTAGCGCCCGCCTCTCATATTCACTGGCACTAATACGAAGGTTAATTCTGCTTATTAAGGCATTGGTGGTTCCATGCCTTCTGGCGGAATAGTCTACGGCGCCCATCGCGAATGCGGTGCTTTCGTCAACATCGCTCCCTTTTTCCGCCAGAAATATAATAGGAATATTTTTATTTTTTATGGATTCAAAAATACTGGTAAACACAGAAAACGCTTTTTCACGGCTTTCACCGATATAAATTAAAACAGCTGAAACTTCATACATTTCAAGCGCATCAAGCGCAGTCTCGCTCGCAGCGGATATGCTTATGTCAAAGTGATCCATAAGCTCCATTTTTATTTCAGCTAAGGTACGGGGGTCTCCGGATATAAGGAGAATATGCTTCTTTTTTATATGTAAATTACTCAAAGACTGCCACCTCCAAATAATAAGTAAAACAGGCCTATTATGAGTACCCCTCTCCACTTTTAAGAGTAACTCAAAAAGCGGCGAAAAACAAGAAGATATAATATTTTTCAGCCACTATAAATATATCAAAAAGTCAGACCTTTTACCTGTTTTGATAACCCGCTATTTAACATTTTGTGATAGCATGAAACAAGGCTCTATGTCAAGAATTCGCATTGCCTCTTGCAGCTAATAAGTCAAACTGAGCAAAAACTAGATAAATCAGACTTCACCCTTTTTTTACATAGGAGTAATACGCGATAGCAGAAGTTAATGTTATTGGCAAAAAATATCCGGGAGATCTCTTTAAAAAAATAGTAATTGACACTATCCAGCAAGCCCATAATAATGAAAGAAGATTGTAAACGCAAAACTTAAACAGTGCCGGGGGGTATATCCGAGGAACAGTCTATGAAAATTAAATATATATTGCCCATTTTAATGAGCCTGTTTGTTTTACTTATGACTATTTCCTGCATAAACGCTCATCTGCAAAATTTTCAGGAGCTTCCGCCAATAGATACAGTTGCAATCGAAAGAGAAATAAATTCTCCGGATAGCGCAGCGCTGCAGGATTTGGATACGCTTATTACCAGAACCAGGGTTGCCAGAAAGAAGGGAGTGGACATTGACACCCCCAATATTTTTCCGGCAGATTGGAAATCAGCAGATTCTTTATATACCAATGCAGAACAGCAGAAAAAAACTTCTACCATCAGAGAAATTCAGGAATCCTCAACCCGCTACTCCATAACCGCGGATGCTTTTGAAAAAGTGAATGAAAAAACCCTTCCCCTGCTTGCCGCTGACAAGAAGCAAGAATTAGCCGAAGCAAGAAGAGCTGCGGCAAAATATATTGCCGAAGAGAAAGCGCGGGGCAGAACTGTAGCAGTGGCAACAACCACTACCCCCACAACAACTGAAACCAGAATGCCTGCTGCAGCAACTACCGCACCAGCATCCACAGAAATCTCAAAACATCCTGTGACAACTACTATTGCAGCAGGAGAGCTACACCCTCTCCCTGCACAGTACACGGTACGTCCATGGAGTGTCTCCGGAGACAGCCTTCATAACATAGCCGGCCGCTCATGGGTTTATAATGATCCGTGTAAATGGAGAGTCCTGTTTGAAGCAAATAAAAACAAGATGCCGGAGCCAGACAATCCTGGACTTATAGAACCAGGCATGATTCTTGATATTCCAATCATACGGGGTGAAGACAGGCAAGGCATGTGGCAGGAAAACCGCAACTATCCGATAATGAACTAATACAACAATATCTAAAAGACACTTTTTTTACCGGAGCAATTCTGCTTCCATGGCTTTTATAATATCAATAATCAATGGCATTTCGGGCGGGTAATCAACCGAAGCGCTAACTGTTACAGACGGATATACTTTCCAGCATTCCCGTATAGGAAAAATATCTGCCTCGTCTCCATATCTTGTCCACTGAAGGGCGCCAATGCGCCATGCGCGATTAAAACCTTCTTCGGGAACAGTAATCTCAATAGGCAGCCAACGGCGACCGTCTATTTCAATTATATTCTGGCTTGTAGCCATCCAATTATCGTCTCCCACTTCAAAGGCCATATAGAGGTGGCCGGGTACTGTAATAAAAGCTGTTTCAATATTCAGCGCTTCAAGCAAAGAGCAATAGAGTATAGAGATGTAAGTACAGTCGCCGCCGCGGTAGTAGAGAGTCTCGTATGGATAAGTCAGGTTATCCAGAGCAGATTCATCTGCGCGCATATTAACAAAAGACAAAGAGGGAACTACTACATAGGATAGACCATACAGACGGAGAGCTTCAAACATTGCAACAGCATAGCGGACATTTTTTGGCACACTCATGAGACGGGGCGAAGCCTTGCCTGATTCCAGATGCAAATTTACTGCGCTTGCCACATAACGGGCAAAAAGGCGGGCAGCACTGTCCTTTGGAGAAACAAAAGCAGCAGCCCGGCGGTCATCATCCCAACTCATTGTATTGCGATGGAATATGGGCATCTGTAAAGGAAAGACAGCTTCTTTTTTTGCTCCAAGACTCTGGTAGTGAATTTGCAATACACCGTTGGCATTAACATTTTCGGTCAAACCAAGCATAACTTCATTAAACAGGGCAGTTACCGGAACTTCGGCGCTCTCCCCGGAAGAAAGACGGGACAATGACGCAAATGTAAAAGGTTGTCCCATGTAGCTATCCAAAAAAAACGAAAGATTCACATTGGTTATGTCGTTGATTTCCTCATTGGTGATTACCACTTCCGCCACAGGGTTTTTCTCATACCATGCCCAGGAAACAGGAAAGACCCTGTACTGCTTTGATTTATCGACATTAATTCTCGCCCTACCACCCATGAGTTCGGAAATATTAAAGCGCATGCCAATAGATGCACCTACAGAAGTAAAGGGGTCTATTTCGTCGAAAATACGGTGTGTGTATCCGCCTTCGGCAAATACAGATAAATAAGGCGATATATAGAAATCAACACCCATGGAGAATGAAGCAAAACTTTTGGTATAACCAGCTTCTCCCCTGTTAAATTTATAAATTCCGGCATAGAAGCTTGCCTGAGCAGCCCAGCGATCAAAAAAACGGTAACGGACAAACGGACCTGCCTTGAAATCAAGGAAAGAAAAAGGCTCACCCACTTTTACAGGTACGTTCATAAAACCTACGCCTGCCGAAACACCAATATAAAATTTGCTGAAAGATAAAAATGACCAGTCCAGCAGGGAATTCCCCCCTATGATGATGTCAAATTGCGGCAGACTGGGGATATCCATAACCGGAGCAATACGCAGAGAAACAGAGCTTTCCTCTGCAAAAACCAAAAAAGAAAATAGTAAAAAAATAACAATTATTAAAGCAATACGCGCTGCTCTGTGGCCTATGGCCATTTCTCTCCTCCATCTATTGCCCATCATTAATTGCTCATTGCCAATTGCTCATTACTAACTGCTAATTGATAACTGCTAACTGCTCAGGCTTATTTCTCTGTAAGATTGTTCACTGCATCCCAATCAGCAGGAGGCGGTTTTTTCATGTATGCTTTGCAGCGATCGGCATATAAAACAGCAACTCTGTCATTGGGGCGTCTTTTAACTATGTTTTCGAATTCTTCCAAAGCTTTTTCAAAAAGCATCTTTTCAAAATGATTTATCGCTTGTTCCCAATAGTTCAGCATCATTATTTTATTTTTATCAGCATTTTCCATTAGCCCCAAAAGTTCATATAATCTAAGCGGAGTGTTGATTCCAACAACCCGAACCCTGTCTATCCTCCGGCACATAAATTCATTGCCAATTTTTTCTTTTGTATATTCGCTTATCAATATACCGCCTGTATGGTACTGCTTGTTTACCCCTTCAAGCCTTGCGGCAAGATTCACAGCATTACCCATTATGGTATAATTCATTTTGTCTTCTGCGCCCATGTTCCCTACTACCATTTCACCGGTATTGATTCCTATGCGGGTAAAAAGAGGCACAGGGCTTAACCCCTCTTCAAGCACCTTTTTATTCAACTCCTCTTCGGCAGCTTTCATGGCAAGAGCGCTGCGGCATGCAAGAATAGCATGGCTTGGATGGTATATCGGGGCGCCGAAAAACGCGATAATGGCATCTCCAACATATTTATCAATGGTTCCCTTGTTTTCCATAATGATATTGCTCATTGCAGTAAGATACTGGTTTAAGAGCTTAACAAGAACAGTTGGATCGACTTTTTCCGAAATCGCCGAAAACCCCTGAATATCTGTAAATATTGTTGTCATATTCCGCTTTTCTCCGCCAAGATTAAGCTTATCCGGATCATTGATGATTTCGGATATAATCTCCGGAGCTATATAACGGGAAAAGGCAGTATGTAAAAAAGCTTTTTCCTTGCTTGCTGTAAGAAATTTGTCCACCATGATGAATACAAATGTACCCAACGTAGCAGCTAACGGAGCAGAAAATCCTATGTATATTTTTGTTATCACAAAAAAGGCAATAAAAGCCCCGCTCAACAGGATCAAACACGATAAACCTGTTATAATTGACCGATAGGTATCAAAACGGCTTATAAGCGCTCCTATTAAAAACGAAGATAAAAGCGCAATAACAGCAGAGACATACCATGGCGCATCGTCCAGGAATTCTCCAGACAACAACATATTGGCAGCTACTGCGTAAGTACCTACATTGGGATAGAATTCCTGAAATGTTATAAGACCTATATCGGTCATTGATGTAGCATCAGAGCCAATAACGCAAAAACTGCCCTGCAGCCCCTCTGTATTTTTTCTTATTTCCGCAAGCCGGTTATATTGACTTCTGCACACATCGAATAAATCCTGCACAAAATCCACAGTCTCTTTGTCATCGCCAACTTCTGCGAGTATTGCTTCTTCGGCCTTGCCTTTCAGGAATGCGCCGCAGATATCGAAAAACCCTTGCCTGAGCCGGAGCCATTCATCATCCGCAGCTTCGTTATTTTCAAAGGCTTTTCTTTTTATTTCCAGGGATTCCTGGTAATATTCCCAGGGATTATCCCCATCCCAAAAATAGAAAAATCCGGAATCATTCATTATGGCGATATTTTCGGCAAATGCAGGTTCTATCATTGTGTACTGGATCAACTCTATCAGAGACATCATCTTATAATCATAAAATAATTTTTTCGGCCACTTGAGGAGTATGGAACCATCCTCTGCGCGCGGTATACGTATATCCTTGCCATTTTCCATTTTTAGTTTTATAAGACTGTCGGAAATTTCTATCGAGGACCAGCCCATTTTTTTCTGAATAGCCATGAGCGTTAGCTGCCCATAATAATCGCCGTTATATTTTATCAATAAATTTATGCGCCGTCTTAAGCCGTCAGAATCGGGAAAGGCGTTCACAAAACCTGCCCCTTTTGCCCTGCTCATAAGCTTATGTATGGCAGGCATTACACCTACCATCTCCCTGGTTTTGCTATCTCCTGCATCAACAACATTCTTTAGGGAAATATGTTCCGCAAGATATCGGTCAATATCTGCATTTTTCGCGACACTTTCTTCCAAAGTATCGCCAAAAATATCTTCTGACCGGATCATGGTAAGAGTAAGCCATGAACAATCTCCGAAAGCCAGAGATTGAGCAAAGTATTCATCTACGTCCCGGGTCATATATGCCAGAGATGCTTCTACTTCGTCTCTTATACCCCGGTACAGGGTGCGGATATCCTGTTTGTACAGTTCCTTGTCCTTCCTGCTTGTGGAGGGGCCAATTCCATCAATTGCTTGTTCCGCAGCCTCGCTCAATCTAATAAAAAACGAATCCAGCCCACGACTGGAAAGCTCGGCAGCATACACCGGGTCCAGCCTTTGCGGACTTTCATCAAGATAACTCAAGTCGAATGCGATCGTATCTACTCCCAGTTCTCTAAGTAGAACCACCACATCAGCCATTACTTCACGCCGGAATGGAAAACCGCCGGCGTAAGCAATGGAATCATCGTCCAGTGTCAGGACATAGACCTTTTCGTTCTCCGAAAGTGAAGGCAAAATGCGCAAAAACAGATCGAAAAACTTCTTGTCCAACGGAGTGAGAAAGAGTAACATTGACAGCATAAAAACCGCCAATGTTACTACAATGAATGAGTTGTTACTTTTTGCTTTGCCCATTATTCACCTCACACGCCCATGAGGGCGCGTAACAGATCTCATAGCAATGTTTACTCAGCAGCAATGTCATCACCGCCGGCCTGATCGCTTGCGCGAGCAGATGCGGTTCCAACCTGACCTGTAGTTCTGCTAACTGCATCTGTATCGGTGCGGACAACATTTCCGCCAATACGAACACCAACAGCTGCTTTAGCCAATTCTGCTACCTTTCCGTTCTTTGCTGCAGAAATAGTAATACTTTTTCCTTCTGCGTCTAAAAGCACAACAGATGCGCCTACGCCTGTGCGAATGGCAGTATCTCCACTAAGGACATCTCCTGTTTTTACTGCACCGCCGGATACCTTCTCAACAGTTCCCTTAACACTCTGCACCGTAAAACGTTCTGCTGCAAAAGCAAATGATGTAAGCAAACAAGCTAACATCATAAAAATGATCATTTTTTTCATTCGCAACTCCTTTTTCCAAGCCC
The DNA here is from genome assembly GCA_009778835.1 of Spirochaetaceae bacterium. GTDB lineage: Bacteria > Spirochaetota > Spirochaetia > CADAEX01 > CADAEX01 > WQTU01. The sequence continues at coordinate 2,792 of WRFK01000005.1, read as the reverse complement.
TTTTTCAGGTTCAAGGAAATTATTATATTATACCATGAAACTACGTTTCATAACAATCTTTTTTTTCTGCGCCGGAGACAAGGCATCTGCGCCACAAACTATCGTCTCCCTTCCAGCCTTTCAAGGCCTCGTATTGCAGCGCTATTTTTGCTATCCACTGAAAGCGCTTGTTTAAACCACCGCTCAGCAGTGTTATAGTCCCGTTCGATCAATGAAAGACTTGCCCTGTTGGTCATAGCTGCAACTGAGCCCAAACCTGCTGCCCGCTCATAGTTTGCCTTGGCTTCGTTTATACGGCCTGCCCGCGCAAGCAAAATCCCCAGCCGGTTATACAAAGCTGCTGTTGGAGCAGATCTTATCTCTGCCTCTGTTCTCCACACCAGCGGCATAATTTCCTGATCAATATATTGGGTAAGAGCATTGTCCGCTCCCGCAATTATAGGATCAGATTCTATGCGAACAAGACGAGTTCCTAATTCGGGTAACGGCGCAGGCGGATATGATGCCCATGCGTCTTTGGTCATTATAAAATCTGCTGCTTCACCCCTTTTTTCAAAGACCTGTTTTAATGAAACAACCGCGCGCGTCCAGGAAGCCATAAAACCATCATTAAACGCACTCATTGCAACAGGCAGCCAAATTTCATTGTTAATATTAAGTATCCTTTCATTGCTGCTAAACAAGGTCTCTGCAGCAGCCGGACTCATTGAAAGATTAATTGCTACTATGTAGTCGGTTCCCACATTAAGAAGAGCAGAGGAAATTCCCACCCCTTCCAGAGATGCAGCATAAAGTATTGCCAGGTCACAACTTGAGCCTGTCTTAAAGGAGAGTGTTTCTGCCGGAAACTGCACCTCATTTTCTTTAGCGTATGTTTCGCCCACTCTTATACCAAAAACGCGCATTCCCTCGAAAAGCCATACAGCAAACTGCATATTCTGATTATGTCCTGTTCGTCTCCTTGCCCTGGCAAGGCCTACAACATACTTCGAATAATCGAGTGTTTCCGGAGATGTGGGAGAGATAAAAGCTCCCAATTCCGCTAAATCGCTTTGGGGAATTGTATTGCGGTTGTGGCAGGAGAGAGTTACAGAAGAAAGAGCTTCCCTTTCCTGTCCCAGAAAGTTATAGCGTATAACTACTTCTCCCAGTATGCGTCCTGTGTCCGTAAACCTGAGCACTGCAGGAGAAAAGTCTGCCAAAAGAGGTAATTCCACACTACGGCCTTTTGGGATACTTGAAACAGATCCGCAGGAAAATTCAGATGAAGTGTAAACATTTGCCTTAAAACTCACCCGCACATTCCTGATCTCTGCGTTTTCCTTATTTCGTATAACAAGTGTTCCAACAGGATTTGTCTGGTAAAGCTGCATAAAAGCCGGATAAAGCGGATCGCTCTGCAAAAGAATTCCTTCTGCTCCATTATTGCCGGAGCCGCTGCCCATCTGCATGGTAAGTTGGGCAGTAATCCCTGCCGAAAGGCCGGAATTAAATGGATCGGAAGTGCCATATTGACGCCATGCTGCGTTGGCTGCAATTAAAAACGAAGGGGTAAAGCGAAAACCAAGTTCGCCGCCTCCGCGCCAAAACAAACTGGTAGGGCCATTTAATTTATCAAGAGTTGGTATAAATAGGCCAACTGTACCGTCAGCGCGCATAAAAACCCGCGAGAATGGGAAATAATAAAGGCCAACAACGCCGCCCAGAGAATATATCGCCAGGTTCTTTTTAACTTCCTCTCCCTGTATTGCAATAGCATTGCTTGTCATTCCACCTTCAATGCCTACTGTGTAACCAAACCCCAGGGGATTGGGCCAGATGCTTGAAATATCCAGTTCAAGCGCTACTTCTGCACCACCACCTGTTTCATAGCGTGTATGTCCATACGCTGATATATTTCCCGATCCCATGGGAAGAAACATAAAGGCTTTAGGACGGAACAAAAAATCCAAAGCAGGCAGGAACGCACAGTTGACCATTAGTAAAAGCGAGATGAAAAACAGCTGTATATTAGTCCGCCTCATTCAATTGTTTCCTTCTTTTCCATGTTACCCCCGGCAAAAGCCAGGGGTAAAAATCTTATTATCAAGGAGCAATTTCCTCAAATGTAACAGTAACTGTTACAGCAGATGCTGGCATAGAAAAATAATAACCTCGATCAGCAGCTTGCCCGGTTGTTCTATTGTTAACAGAGACAGAAGAAGGGGAAACAGTTACAGGATCTGTAACTTTTAATTGGTAACCAGTTGGGGGATTAATTGTACCACTGGGAATTAAAACTTCTTGTCCTATTTGTGCTGTTACTGTTCCTGGTCCGGTAACAGCTGTACCAAGGGCAACCCTTATCTCAAAAGAACCACCAGCTTGAGATGATATTGCATTAACTGCGTAGTCTATTTTTGTAAACGTCACACTCACCGTTATCGCTGTTGTAACACTGGCATCGGTTATTCTTAGCGTACCGTTATTACCAGATGTATAAGTTACACTACTTGCTAACGTGTTGTTCGTTGTCATTCCGCTTACCTGCCAACCATCGGCTGGATCAGCGACAATATTAAGCCCGGTGTTGTAGTAATATGGCCCGGTTACAGTCCATGTACCTCCTGTTCCAACTGCCCCGCCCGATGGAGTAACGCTGTATGTCTTTTGTGTAAATGTAACAGTAACTGTTATCGCTGTTGTAACACTGGCATCGGTTATTCTTAGCGTACCGTTATTACCAGATGTATAAGTTACACTACTTGCTAACGTGTTGTTCGTTGTCATTCCGCTTACCTGCCAACCATCGG
>WRFK01000004.1 GCA_009778835.1 Spirochaetaceae bacterium | reverse complement strand
GTTTAAGTGCTAATAATTTTTCTGCTTCTTTTTTGCTTTTTGATTCCCCAATGGTTATTTCTTTCGCATCAAGCTGGTTAACGGTATCTACTAGAGCTGCTTTCTCCCAATCCCCAAACCATTCTTTAAACTTTGGAGTCCTTACCATGAGCCATTGTTGCTCATTTAGATTGCTAGGCTTTCCGTTTGGGGCTTTCATCCATTGGTCTGTCCCTTCGTACTGTTTCCTTACATCTTCTATTTGCTTCTTTGCTTCTGCTATTTCTGCTGCTGTTGGTTTTTTATTCTTTGTTGCTTCTGTTTGATAAAGCGCTTTTGCAGTTGCAGTATCTGTTACATGCTGCTGGTCGTATGCCGGGCTTTTGCTGTTAGAAAACAACTCGTCAAATACTTCTTTTATCTGTGGAGAGAGCTCCCCATATTGATCTTGCCCTTTAACAAGGCTAATTAAATAATCCGCAATGATCCTAAATGCTTCAACAAGTGATGGCGTTGGGGCTTTACCAGTCTGGAGATAATTTATTAAATCGGCTGTAAAGCGTTCTTCGTACTTTCCTTTTTCTATGCTCCAGTTACCATCTTTTATCCCATAATAATTTTCAATTTTTTTAAGTAAATCTGGTCTTAGGGTTTTTCGAAATAAATGCCCTGCTTCGTGAATCCATGTATCAAAGCCCGCATGTTTTGTCATTAGATACAGAGCCTTGCCGTTCTTGTCCATGACAATCGCTCCGCGGGCTTTATATCCTTGTTGTTTAAGCTCGGAATTTGCTTCCTGATACTCTTTTACTGCATCTGGAGATATGTTTAATTTTTCTGCCATTTCCCCTGTTGTGTCGTTAATAAGTGCTTCATAGCTTGCCGCAATCGCCGGGTTCATGTAGTTTCCAATGAAGGTATTAAAATTAAGGTTTCGCCCTGACGCAACAGCTTTGTTCATAAGCAGGAAGGCATCCAGTTGCGCTTCGCTTACATTAGTCTTTGATGTTTCGTTTCTGAACTTCTCAAGGATAGCTGGATCAATTTCACTTCTTATGTTTTCGGTAATATTCTGTTTGGTATTGTTTTCTTTATTTCTTTTATATTCTTCGTATTCCGCTCTGGTCATTTCCCAGAGCTGCTTTTCGCCTGGTTGGGTTTGGGTTGCTGGTCTGCTTTCTTCTGCCTCAAGCCTTTCAAGTTCTCTGATTATTTCCTCTTGTCTTGCAAGCACTTCCTCTGTCTGCTCTGGCTCGTCAAGAAGATTATTCAGCTCATCTTCAAGCAAAACTTTTGTGTCGCTTGGTTCTGGTTTTATGTTAAGGCTATCAACCTCTTTTTGTGCTGCCTCTAAAGATGATAAGTTTTTCGGGGATGGATTCTCGTTCCATTCTTTTTTAGCCGCTTCAAGATTTTCCATAGCAACTGTGGCTTTTTCGTTTTTGGCTTTTAGCTTCTCTTTAAGTTCAATTGCTTTTTCTTCTGATTGTTTGTATTTGCCAGTCTCGTGGGTATTCTTTCTTGATTCAATAAAAGTATTTCCAGTTGTTCCTAAGATACCTAAAACAGCCATTCCTCTGGCTGTTGTTATCGCTGCTTCTTTCATCCTCTCAATAATTTCATCTTTTGTTGCAAGGCGTATATAATTCGGATCATCTTCCGAAAGCCCTTCATTGTGTTTGTTAATATCTATTTCAAGCTGTTTTCCGTATTCAACTGCTATGGCCTCAAGGCCTGTTTGGGCAGTTAAGATGCCTGTTTGGGCAGCAAGGTTTATCCCGCTTTTTATTCCATTCTCTTTTAAGATTTCCCCTGTGCTTTTTATTAAATTATATTTTGCCCTGTCTTTAAGAAGCATTTTCAAGAAAGACTTATGAGCAATCTGTTTTAGTCCAGGTATTTGAGATAGCAATAATTCGACGCCCAAGGCATCAAGAGAGCCCGCCAGATATTTATATTTGTCGGTTGCTTCTTTTATTATTTTTTCATCAATACCACATTCAAGCATTTCTTCACCGATATACCCGCCTTCAAGTGATGATGATGTAATAAACGTGGTGGCTCTTTCTGGTAATGTTGCAAGTCCTGCTGCGACTAATTTTTGTGCTCCTTTTAATTTCGGGATAAGCCTTGCAAAAAAAGCAGGCATCCCCATTCCCTGTGTTATAACAGCAACTGCTGCTGTTGGCACAACAAAATCTATTATGCTCGCAATAATATGCGACGCATCTTTTATAGAAGTTGTTACTATGCCTCTTTCTTCGTAATCTTCTGGCGGTAGTGATTCTTTTATCTTTGCTATTTTTTTATTAATTTCTTCTTTTTCAAATTCATCATCTATCCTGAAATATCTGTCTCTTAAAAATGCAATATTGTTTTGTTTCCTTGATCTTGAAAACTCATCTGCAATAGCTTTTATGGCACTCTTGTGAGGTACTTTCTCTTTAAAATAATCTTCTACATAAGAATCAAGATGGTTAAATACTGTCGTCTTATCCGTGTTATAGGATTGTGCGAAATAATCGACTAAAGCTAATATGTTGCCAACTTCTTCGGGGGTATCAGAGTCAAACATTCCTTTGATGTAATTATTAAACTCATTGTTTTTTTGGTTAACAAAAGATTCATTATGCTTCTGTGATAAAGGAAGCCCTTTAAGCCTGTCGTCTCTTTGATCTGGGGTTTCTTGCCTGTCGTCGCTTAATACACTTGCATTTGCTCTTAGCCGATCGTCTCTTTTATCAAGGGCAAGATTGTTCATTCCTGTGTTTCTATCAAATAAATCAGCCATTATTTATCGTCCCAATCCCTTTCTTTTTTTAATCTTTTAAGCTCTTTTAATGATTCTTGAGGAGTTAGCCCTTCTAATTTATTGAGCGTTTCTACTTTTTGCCGAGAAGTTAATCCCTCTAAATATTTAGATACTTCAACTGCATAAGGAATACCTAGTCTTTTATCTCTTTCGATTTGCTCAAGGTGAGTATAGTTGCTACGTGGACTCATTATTTCTTTATTCGTTCTCTGCGCTGCTACTTCTCTTTCTTCTTTTCTTTCTTCTTTTCTTATTTCTGAATCTGTTTTCTTTAGCAAAGGTAATGTTTTCCATTCCATATTTTTAGCAAGATATTCGACCTTCCCGTATTTGAATCTTAATTCCGATTCTCCGTATTTGTTGGTGCGAACATCTTTTGCGTTAATATATTTTGAATCAAAGAACGTTATAACGTGGCCTGTATCACTATCATATTCATACCTATTCCCTCTTGGCAGGCCAAAATGAGCGCTATATATTTCTTGATCCCTTTTTGCTATATTTTTCTTAACTTCTTTTCCTTGCGTTGTATTTGCAAGCGCGCTTGAAAGAATTGCCTCTTGTTTGTCGAGTGTTTTATTTGGTTTAATGTTATAATCCAGATTCCCTGTGCCGGTCGTTGTAATGGACGTTTCAGGGGCATCTTGTTTAAGAAGCTCATAAGCGTCCTTGCGTATTTTGAAATCACCAATATTCGTTAATATCCGTTTCAGCTCTTTTTCTTTTTTTATTGGATCTGTTTCGTGGTTCTCAAGCCAAGCTATTTCTTTTAGAGTGTTTATAAAAAACTCTTGGGTATTTTGATAAAAATCAGCATGTTTAACCGGGTCTTTTTTGTATAAATCTGTTACATTTTTCTCGATAACATCAAGTCTTGCCCTTGCTTCGCTTCGGAATCCGCTTGGCGCTTCTGCATAAGTTCTTATCAGCCCTTCTATATAGGTTCGATCTGAATTAGTAGGTATCCAACCATGCTTTTTCATATATTCATTAAATATATGCTCGTTTACTGATTTATCAGCGTTTTTGTTTAACTCCTGTAAAAGCCCTGAAAAAAGCTGCTTGTATTCTTTCGTTGTCTCATCCTTGTCTCGACCCGCTATGGCTCTGTCAAATAAGTCAAGGATTTTCTTTCTCGTTTCTTCTGTACCATTTACAAACTTGTTATTAAAAAAGCCTCCGGGTTCAAACATCGCTCTTCCACGTTGCAGGTCTTCAACCGTGCCGGCTTCTACACTGTTATAAATTTCAAAGCCGTTCTCCATGAGCTTATCGTTAATAATTTTCATCTCATTATTAAGTACCTTTTGAAGATTTGCTCTTCCCTCGTTGCTAAGGTCTGTAAGTTTATCAATATAGGCTCTTGATTTGTTCTCTCCAAATCTTGCTGCCAAACTTTTTAAATTATTGCTCTCTATGTCAAAGTTAGCTCGTTGGATCTGTTCGTCTTTAAATGCTCTGTTTCCAAACTCATTTAAATAAATATTGTCTGGATGGCTATTTATTATTTCTGCTGCTTTTTTTCTGTCGCCTGTTGCAACTGCCTCGTTATATTTTCTTTCATAGTTTTGGCTATAAAATTGCAAATATTCAGCTCGTTCTTTCTTCATGAGTTCCGGAATTGTAGAGCTATATAGGTCTTTCCGCATCTGCTCGCCAAGTGTCTTTGCGTGTTTCGAGTTACCATTTTCTTTGATCCATTTATCAATTCTTTGGTCAAAACTACTTAAGCCCCGATAGATCTTAGCGCTACTCAATGCACCGCTTGGGTCATCAATCCACATTTCCTCGCCACGATCGGAATAAGTTTTTATCTGATTAGGCGCTTCCGATGTTTCCCATCCAATATCACCAGATAAGATTCTCCTGTCTCTTTCTTGTATTAGCTCTTTATATTCTTCATCTTTTTTGTTTTGTAGTTTTTGCAGCTTATTGGCCTCAACAACTTGATAAATCATGCTGCCTGCTTGAAGTCCCAGCTGCCCTAAGCCAAGTAGAAACTGCTGGTTTGCGCTCTTGCGCTGTAGCTCCGCCTGCTGGACTTGGATTTTATTTACCGCTGCGTTGGTTCTCGTCTGTATCGCGCTTCTAAGCGGATCACGATTTATTTTTGGAAGTACCATTACCGCCTCCCCTGCTTGCCATGACTAGTTGTGTGGCTTTTTGCTTTTGCCTCCTGCGCTTTGTTTTCTGGTGGATTTATCATGGCTTCCCAATCCCTGATAGCCTTGTTGTAATAATTTATCGTCTCGCTATTTACGCCCATCTGCTTAACAAAGTTTGATATATCGCTTTCAACATCAAGTTTAATATTCTGTGCAATATCACCAAAACTCCCCCCCACTCTACCAGTTGCCCCTGCTATAACATCCGCGAGCGCCATGTTTTGATAAACCTCGTTATAAAGGGCTTTACCCTGCTGGCTTACATCTGTGCCAGCACTGATCCCGGAGAGAGCTCCTAATCCTGTAAAATCTTGATTACTCTTTGCATAACTTAAAAAATTGCTATACATCGAGTTATCTTCTTCGAGGTCTGCGATATTGAGTTTAGCTTGATGAATTTGCCCTTTTGATTCGAACGCCATCTGTTGCTGCGCTAAAGCAGCTTGTTTTTTCTGTGCAGACCTACCGGACAAAAGCCCTAAGGCATTTAAGGCAAGCCCTGCTCCTGCGAAAACAAGTGATAAAGACATGACTACACCTCACATATATTGACTTTGATAAATGCACCCAAAAGGTGGAAATTCACTGGCTCTGCCGTAACGATCCACATATCAGGCTTTTTATCTGTCGTGCCTTGAAAATCGATTTCCACATCTCCTGTAAAAGGATTCGGAGTATCACCGAAAATGATCTCCCCATATCGCTCGTACAAAAGAGGTCTTAATTTATTTAAAAATTGTCCCATGTGTCCGCCTCGTGACTCATAGACCCTTAAAGTGACTTTTTCTATTTTTTTATTTTTCCCCTGCGATGTTCCGTTTGCCGGGGTTTCTAAGTGCTTAAACAATATCCGTGATTCAATAGGCAGCCCAATATGGACAACGGAATTATCTTTATCGATTTTAACTGTGGTAATGCCGCTTGTAACCGCAACAGGTGCCTTCACAGCTCCATTGGATAAATAAGAGAGGGTCTCGCCATCAAGAAAATTAAGCCCGGAAATAATTTCGTAGCCCTCTTTGCCGACTAAACGTATACCGCAATCAATAAAATGTTCTTCTTCTTTTTCAAGTTCCAGTTCTGATAAGTGGATTACTTCCACGTATCGTTTCGGTGTCCCTTTTATATATCGCCGTACGCACAAGTAAAGGTCATCGCCGTCTGCTTTTGCCAAAACATTGAGATGCTCAACAAATCCGTTTTGCATGCTATGGCGGCTCCATGCGATTATCCCTTCTTCGATATCGATTAAGCAGCTCGCAAAGGTGCCGTCTTTAAGGCTTACCCAAATTACTGTTTCAGGGATAGTCTGCACGGCAATCGAAACAATCCCTTTTTTTAAAATATGCTCTGCTGCTTTTGAAATATTTCTGTCAATAAGCCCGCCTGCTTCGTTTGAAAATGCGCAAATACGCAGAGATACATTATCCCTGCCAACATACGCAACTATATTGTCTGCAAGCCTTGCCTGGATATCTGCGCTACCATTAAAAGACTGAACATTCATATCAAATGTATCTGGCATTGGCGGGTTATCATCCGACATCCATGTCGTTTTAGTGGTTGCGGCAATAAGCCTTCTTTGAGGCAAGAGCCATAACAAATTAGATCCAAGCAAATCTTTTTCCTGTAACATTATTGCATCATTGGCTTGTGGGTTTGCGGAGCCGAAATCAAAGTCTGTATATCTTGGATTTCCAGTCGTAGAATCATACGGCCTACTGGCAAAGATGGCTGACGGTTCGTTTGTTGTACTCGCTAAAAATAACCGTCCAGCGTAAAAACAAATTACTCCGGGATAATCCCCAACAGCATTAAATGTTCTTCCGCCAGTAAATGTTGGCTCGCTAAGCACAAAAGACCCCGGGGATCCCGGAGTATAAGTAATTTTTCTTACTGTGTGATTTCTGTGCGCTATCCAAATGGCATTATCTGCAACTGCAACTCGGAGTTCTTTTAGTTCGTGTTCTTGATATGGGACTGGAAAGCCTATAGGAATATCTGACGAGTCTCTTAATAAATCACCATCTTCTTTTCTAAAACGTACAAATACTGCTGTAAACTCAAGCATGAAGTATTCGCCACTCGTACTCCTGAACTCGTGAAAGACAACCGTATAGTTTCCGCTTGTCTCACTAAGGAAGTAGCTTCCCGGCCTTCTTCGTAGCGTCCCCTGATTGGTTACAACAAAGTTTTCAAGAGTTCTTAAACTACTGTCGTATATCTCTGTGTTTATAAGCGCAGCAAGTTTCGGAGATATTTCACCAGAGGTAAATCTGTTTACAGGTATCGTTATATTCATCGTTCTTCGTCATACCACAATACCCTTGCCTTTCGATGTGCTGTGTTGTGAGCATCATTAATCTTTGCCTGCTCAACGTCTTTTTGATAATCTATCAAACATTTTTGATATAACTCATTGTCCGACACAAGTGGAGTGCATAACTTCAAAGCGAGTGAAGATATTATAGCCCTTATTTGATAAGGCAATAATTGCGTAGGGTTCTCGGGCATAGCAATATATTTCAAATACACTTTCTCTGCATTTGTTTTTACATAATTGCCCTCTACCGCATAATCTTCAATTGCTGGAGTATTTATATCATTATCAAAAAATATTTTAATTATTCGTAGCAAATCTGATGGCAATGGGTACATATACTCATAACCAAAGACAGGCCTTTCTGCATCCCTTGCGAGCTCTATATCAGTAACCGTGGACTGGAAGTTAAAAACATCAAGAACGTCAATAACAGCTTGCGGTAAAAACAAGCTGCAATATTTTTGGTTCTCACTTCCTTCGTCTAAAGCTGCGATAAGATTATTGTGCGTCTTTGCAAGTGCGTTATTGCAAACATCTACCCATGTAGAAATCGGAGAAAGTCCTGCATCCATAAAAACTAGCCCTTGATCTGCTTGGATAGCTCTTTAATCATTTTTTCTATTGCGGCCACTTCTTTTGCGTTTTCTCTTACAGCGGTCTTAAGTTTCTCTTTGGCCTCTTTCTTAAGTTCAGGAGCTCTAAGAGCTTCTTCGCACTCGGCTATTTTTTTAAGGCACGCTGTTTTTGCTTCGGTCAAGGATTTGATTTCGGCATCGAGCTCTTCGCGGTTAAGGCTTGGCTTCGTTGATGGCGCTTTTTTTAACACGTCTTCGTACTCGTCTTGTGTCTGCACTTGTTTCCCTTCAAGCGTTAAAAGCCGTCTACCTTGCCCGGTTACTCTTAAAGCTTCAAGTTCTTTTTCGTCTATGTCAATAATGGCACCTTCAAGATATCTCTTGTCTGTGCAAAATGTTTCTTTTACTAAAAATTTCATAATCAATCCTTAAATAAAATATCTGCCCCTTTGAAAGAGGCAGAATAAAAATTGTTAAACAGCTACGGCTGCACCGCGCTGTATCCATGCTGTTGATCCTACTGCGTCTGTCGCCGCTGAACCGGTAATTTGTACCTGCACAAACCTGTTAAACTCTGCCGGCATAGGGATTCTATGCTCAACGTTGCCCTTGGGGTTAACAAGAGTGTGCGTTGATATCGCGGCATAAGTGCCTGCCGATAAGGCCTTCGATTGGATTGTGATGGTGACGCTTACTGGAACGTTACCAGTAAACCTAATGCAGATATAATTCATTTCGCCATCTGCGTTGTTGTGTTTGCCAAACTTACGCCTGGCGTCAATGGTTCCAAAATCTATTTCATTAGGATACGCCACCGCAGCAGTTGTGATAGCTGCCAGTGACCCAAATTCTAATAATGCATCTTTCATTTTTTTGTCTCCTTAAGCCACTGTGCTTTCAGTGTCGGTAATGCCTTCCATCATTCTGATCGGAAGCCCTGCGATAGATACAATGGGGCCGAAACCGGTAATGTCTCTTACCGAGAAAGCTCCATTCTGCTTATTGAACGCCATAATGTCGATCTGTGCTTTTAAGGTTCTGTTAACAAATCCTATTGCATCACGACCAACGTTTTGCAATTCGTTTTTGGCCTTTAAAATAACATTGTATTTGTCAATCAAGTTATTTGTTTCGCCATCTTTTTTGATATTGGCTATCCTAAGCAGCGCTCTTTCGTTTCGCAGAACGATAGCTGCATAGATCTTATAGAGCCTTACCCAAGCCCACATATCACCGGTACCGTCGGGAGCTTTTACTCTAACTTTACCCATGTCGGTGTTGGAGAATCCCGGAGTTCCCAAAGTGTTGTGTCTTAAGTGAAAGCCTGCTTCGCCAAACTCAAATATCCACATGGATGAGAGGTCACTGCCTGCACCACCGCAAGAAAAAACATATTTGTTGTCAACTGCGTTTCTTCTCTCTGCAAGTGCTTTAAGGCTGCCGATCTTTCCAGTCTGATAAATCAATGCCTGTAACCAGTCCTGAACCATTCCTTCAAGGCTTAGAACGTCTTCTGAATCCCTTACAGATGCCTTGTCAACAACACCCTCGAGAATTCTTGAGTCAACAATGCTCTCGCCCTCATAAAGGGTTACTGGCTCTGTCATCTCGTCAGCTCCGGATGTGATACTCGGAATCCCTGTGTTGATTTTAGAAAAGTCGCCCTTCCCTAATCGTTTTGCTTTTAAAAATTTGTGATAACTTCCGTGTGATGCCGGAAGCCATGGAACCTCGTCCAAAAAGTCGTTTTTGGCCTGGAGTTCCCCAAGAACAGCCGCTTGACTATCAAAGCCCGCTCTCTTTACGGCTTCAGCAATATTCATTGCTTTTGTGGAATCTAAGATACCCATAAATAAACCTCGTATTAAGTTTTACTTGGTTTTATCTACGGCATTGTTTGCGTCTTACTGTCCCTCCCCACTACAAGCAGCAGCAAGTCAATTTTCAGCGGTTGCAACCGCCTTACTTTCCCTCCCTGTTGCGTGAAGCAGCAAGTCCGTTTTTCGACACTGTAATGCGAGATAAACCGATAGGCGCTGTCCTCTACGTCTACCTGCACTACGTGCTATATTTTGCTTATAACACACAAAATTAATTTATTGCAAGCCCCTTTTTTTAAAAAAATTATTTTTTTTATTGTTTTTCGCCTTTTACGTGCTCCGAAAACTCTTTTGAGTACTCAAACTTACCCTTTGCCTCTGGTTTTTCAGAACTTTCAGGCTTTTCTTGCGACTCTGCTTTCTTGTCATCGCCCCTTACTCCGCTTACAAAATCATCAAACAAACTCATTTATGCACCTGCCTCTTTTGCAAAATCGGGATGGTAATTGCTTCCCATCCGCCCGATCGCCTTTGGTTTACCCTGCCCGCCTGATCCAAGAATCAGCTTGTTATCGCCGAGCTGGCTTTCGACGGTCGAAACAAAATCAACAAAAGCAGGATTGAAAAGTATCCCTGCGTTGTTTAAGTCTTTCAAAAGATCCTCGCTTCCCAAGCGTACCCAAAACGCTTTGTTCCGCGAAAGTGCCGCGTCTGCTTTGCCTTTGTCATTGCCATAAAGATCTTGTAACTTTTGTGGAAGATCTGCTTCTTGTTTTTTTAAGTAAGCATCTCTTTCTTTGAGTTCTTCTCCCGCAGATGCCTTGATTACGCTCCACAAAGCAATCCCTTGTTTTTTTGTAAGCCCATGTTTCAGTATATTTTCTTTGAATTGTTTTGCAAACGCTTCGCTTTCTTTTTCGCCTTCAAGCGTCCCATAGGCATCAACGCTTTCAGGGATCCCCATTTTCTTGAAAAACGCGCTTCGTTCTTCCGGTGTTGATTTTTCAGGATCCGGCACCATAATGGCGTTTTTCAGGCTATCTTTAGTTTTGATATAATCAGCTGCTAAGTCGTTCAGCTTCGGATGAGCATCAAAGTAATCTTTGGATTTCTCCTGAAATTCCGGTGATAGCTGGCTTAAATATGCCGGTGGTTCAGCTGGTGTTGGTTCACTTGCGGCCGGTGGTGTTCCATCCGGCATAAGAAAAATAAAATCATCGAACATTGTTATCTCTCCTCTTGTTTAATTTGTTTTTCATAAAGTATTAAATCCTCATCGCTTGAGGACTTAGCGATAGCGTTAATCATTGCGCTAAAATTATAGGTCGTATTGATGCCGCATTTGTTTAAGAGCCAATTCCCAAAAGATACAAGCTCCGGGTTAATTGCTTTCTCGTCGGTTTTAAAGTTTCCTGTCTCGTTTAAGATAGCGCATAAAACGTAAGTCCCCTCTTGATTTTTCAAAAAAACGCTTTTAAATGCTTCTCTTAGTTTTTTTTCTTTCTCGACGTCCATGCTATGCTCCTTCTGTCATTGGGCTGCCTTCTGCCGGGGCATCCTTCATTTTCTTGTAAACATCAGCCTGCGCCTGTGCTTGCTGCTGCTCCTGTTGCTGCTGCATCATTGCCATTTGTATTTGAGCACGCTGTTCTCGGATCTTTTTGACCTCTTCCTCCTCAAGTAAAACTTCTGTCTTGATGTTGTACGCGTCCGCAATCGTCCGCACATACTCATCAAAATCAAAGTTATCAAGGATTTCTGGTTTAACTTGCGCAAATTGCACGATCTCTTTCATGGCCTGATCAGTCGTGCTTAATAACAACTTGCGTTTCTGGAGTTGTGCAAGCGGGCTTATCATATCAACATTTACGTGCTGCCGCCCCTCTGCCTCTGGTGGCAACTTAAGCCGTCCCGCCATAACCTCTCCATCGATCATGTCTTCGATGCAGGGCTCTAAGAACTCAAATACCATCCTGCCGTAGAAAGCTGAAAGCATTGTCGATTGTTCGTCCCTTATCCCTTCAACCTCGGTAGCAGTCTTTAAGCGCTCGATGTTTTGGGTCAGCAGCAGGAAAAACTCATTCATGTAGCTTTGGGATAATCCGTCTTTGAGCGTGGTAATCCCTGCTGCAACGCCCTCGAGGTCTGCTACAACCCTGTTAACGGCAAATCCCTCACCTGCCCTTATGTATGTAATACCCTCTGGCGTAAAATCGATCCTCCCCTCAAGCCCTTCGGTTGCTGTGATCGGTGGCCGCGATGCAAGCTGTACGCTTCTCGTGAAGTCTTTCTGCATGCCGTTAAGCTGCTTGATATTTGATATCTCAACCAGTCCCGGGGAATCAGTTCCCCAAACAGAGCCGTCAAGGCTCTTGCTCCAGCGCCAAGCAAAGAATGGCTTTTTCCTGAACGTCCCTTCGCTTAAAACTTTCTCGTTGTCACAGTCCGGAACGTAACAAGAATAATATTCATTGTTACTTTTGTCCTTCCCGTCGATCTCTAAATCATACTTGTTAAACGGTATGATATAATGCCAGATCATAAATTCTTTTATGCTTTTTTGCTTGTACGCTTCAAGGATGATGTTCGGCAAGTTCTCTGCACCAAACTCTTTAACACAAGCCGAGGCACTTAAGAAAAACCGATAGATCAACACATCGGGTTCGCCGAAAATGTTTTGGTCAAGATAAACGTTTTTGATGTGGATTGTTTTGTATACCGGCATCTTCTTAGCGCTGTCCTCTTGCCGGATCATAACACCTGTGCCGTAGTCTGCGCCCATTTTCACCATGGTGCGCCCTTCATCGTAAAAATTGCTTCTGGAAAACTGTTTGTAGCAATGATCCTCTGCATAGCTAAGCCATTCTTTGTCGATCTCCGGGCTTCCCTCTTCTTCTTTCAGCCTAAACCATGGTGCACCACGGTCAAAGCTATACGCCATTATCCCGTCTGCCAAGCGGTTGGAAAACTTGATAACCGAATTATCAAATATTTCTCTCATGTTGTTCCGCGACACTCCGTCATCCGGTGGACTCTCGCTGCTAAAATTATCAAGCAACGGGTTAATGTACTTGTTGATGTCGCTCCAGATGTTATCAAGTGTTTTTCTTCTCGTCACAAGCGACGCCTTGAGTTTTACCAACTCCCTTAACGATTCTTTTGATATGCTTACTTTCACATTGTTACCCCTCCTTAACAATAATCAAGCGGATTGTAGTTTTTCTTAATTGGTTTATATATGTTTTTGTCAATCGTTGCAACACGATCTTTTCTGTTTAGCGCCCACCATGAGCCCATAAGAAAACAAAGCACAAGGTCATCGTGTACAGATTCGTGTTCTGCGGCAAACTTTAAATATCCTTTCCGTTTCCCTTCTTGTGGTTTGAAGTCCGATAACTGCTCTCTAAAATCTTTGGCAAAATTGATTCCTGCAGCTACCCTTAGGCGGTTTTGCTCTAAGATGATTCTCCCGGCATCCACAAGGTCAAGCTTTGGCACGTGATATTCTTTGACAACCTTTAAAACTTTTAGCCTGCCATCTTCGCTATTCGGGAAAAGATTCCCAAAGTCCTCATGTTCGACCCTTACGCTCTTTCCACCATGGCTGTTGATCGGAATTACTGTGATGTTCTTATCCCGTAGAATGTCTATAACAGGCTCTCCGACACCGTTTCCGTCAACAAGGAAATCAACGTTATTGACGAGCTGCGTTGTCTTTAATCTGGTGGCTATGCGCTCGGCTTGCTTTGTGTAGCTTATGCCTTGGTGTTTGTCCATGTGGATTAAATCAAGATAAAACAATATCCGATCCGGTCGCTTTATATTTTCATCGCCGTCGTGGATTTCAAGGGTTAATTTAAATATCATCTCGCTTGCATAGTCTCTTTTTTTCCCGGGATCGTAGACGTAAATAAACTCTTTCATGAAAATACAACCTCACTTTCAATCTCCGCGATCTCGCCAAGCTTCAATGGCTTCACGTCGTTAAACCCAAATGCCGCGTCGATATCGTCGTAACTAAATGCCTGGTCTTCCGGCTCCACGAACTCGCAGAAATGCTCTTGTCTTACCCACAAGCTCCCATGCTCAATCAGCGCTGTTTGAATCAGCTTTATATCATCATGTCTTGGAGAGTAAAACGCATGTACTCCCTCTTTGATCATCTTTGCCTTGTACTCCTTTTCCGGGATTGCCGGCACGATAAGGCTTGTCCCTTGAATTTCAAACGGTGCTCTCACTTCGACCTTTAGCCACCTATCACTTTTGCGAGCGCCATAAAACCAACCCTTTTTACCGTATGGTGTTGAGATAGCTATTATGACACAGTGTGGATTATGCACAAGCATCGGAGTTATTGTCGCATAAAGCTCGTCCTCGATCAGTGCTGCTTCGTCAAAAATTATAAGGCGTGGCTTGCTGCGGCCTCTCTTTGTCTTTGCGCTTGAAGTATTGGATTTTATAAAGCTGCCGTTTGGTAATTCAATGTGATCTTTTGATTCAAGCTTTAATTTTGGATATGCCTCGTCCCTTGCGATATACTCTTTCAGATAACTTATACCAAAGCCTGCTTGCTCCTCGGATGGCGCGTAAATAAGCGTCAATGCCTTTTCGTTTTTCGATACGTGCGCTGGTATCCCTGCGGTTATAAACGTCTTTCCGCTTTGCCTTGCACCGGTAATGTGTATAAATCGCTCTCCCCTTTGGATCTGCTCTAAGACAAACACTTGCCATTCGTACGGCGCTATCCCCAATGCCTCAAAATACGCGCGTGGGTCAAGGCTCTGCTCAAGGTCGTTAAGCATGAGTATCGCTGCTTTTTTTATTTCCTCACTCGATATTAGATTTTCTAATCCCATTCAATAGCCTCTCCCGTACCTCGGGGTAACCTTTTGTGGCCTCTAAAACCGTTTGCTTAATTTCTAACCACGCTTGAGAGATCGTTATATCGACCTTAACGTCTGGTATTGCGCCTTTGATCCTCGCAATGACTTCGAGCTGCTTTGTTAACACCGCTGCTGTATCGACGATGATTTTTCGCACGTCGGACATCCGTGTGTAAACAAGCCGCAACTCGTCTTTTCGCCCCATGGCCTTATCGAGCAGATTCTGCAAGCTGTCTTTTTTGGTTATAGGCTTATCGCCAACGTATGCCGTGTAAACCACATCGACCTCGGTCGCTCGTGGCTCGACTGTGTACTCCTCGCGATTCGTAGGGTCTCTCAACCAGCGGTCACAGGCAGTATATAATTTTTCGACCTTGCTCATAACCTCAAGTATGCTGGTGTTAACGTTCTCTCCGTCTTTCTGTGTTCCCTTCACTTGCGCTTTAGCTGCTGCTTGAATTAATCTGTTTTGCAAGTATCTGGTAATCGCAAACTTGGAAAGACCGTATCGTTGTGTAATGTTTCGATAAGGTTCACCAGATATTATTGCCTTTATGATTTTAGCTTTATCTTTGTGTTGATCAATCAGCGCAACTCTTGGCATTTGCTAAAAACTCTCCCAGTTTTTGATGTCGTCAACTTCTCGAGTTGACACTTTGTAGTTTGCGACCCTAATGCCAGGCGCTGTGTTATAAACAGCGTAGGCATCCCCATGAAGCGGTTTAACAATTCTGATAAAAATCCAATCAGTCCGACCTTTAAGCTTAGCTCGTATTGGCTGTGATATCGCTTTTTGTATACTGCTCTGCTTCGCAGCTTCTGAAAAATCTTTGTATGTCATGAAAAACCGCCTTTAAAAAACTATTTGTGATTCAGGAAGATAACTATTCGTTGCTTCGTCGTACTGGAAAAACGCCCCGCATTGGTTACACCTGCAAGCATCCCCCCCGTATTTCATATCACCCGCACAAGCAGGGCATGATGTTGGCGCTCTTGCCTTTTGCTCAATACGTTCTTTTCGAGCCTTTTCTTTCCGGAAGTCTTTATAATTTTTGAGAGAGTCAGGGTAATCGGTTAAGTTAAACAGCATGTGCCGGAGTAAGCCTGTTGGGTTCTTGATTTTGGGATCCTGCTTGATTTGCGATAAAGCAAAAACCAGAAAATCAGCTTGTAAGTCGTGTTCTTGGAATTCTGTTTGGATATCCCGAGATTCTTCTTGGTTTATTTTTAAACCAACAGACAGGCAGGCAGACTCAAGCGGATCTGTTTCAAAGTTATCCACAGGCGCTATTAATAAATTAATATCTTTGTCTGTCTGTCTGTCTGAATCTAAATCAAAGTCAAAGTCAATGTCTGAATCGTGAGCCCAAAATTCGTCATTTTCGGGGGGAGCCATCTCTTTTTGAGGGGGGGCTCCCTTGTTTTTAGTATCATTTTCGGGGGGAGCCATCTCTTTTTGAGTAAAACCCTTTAAAATAGCTGAAACATCATAATCATAATACTTGCGATCACTGATGAATTTTTTTATGTTTTCTGGCAGATTTTGGAGTACTTTTACTACACCAATAAACACAGTATTCCGTTCGCTGATCTTTTGATGCTTTAACCACTTCGGAATAATGATGTATTCTTCATAGTAAAATGCTTTACCGGCAGCTGAAAACTTACCAATAATTCGCTCTATTTCCTCACGGTCAAGCCCAATTTCCAAGCGGATATTTTTTAATGTGCATGGGTAAACTCCTGCAATATTTGTGCGCTCGTTTGTTAAGAGATAAAAATAAACAAGCTTTTCTCTTTCTGACAAAGAGTCAAACCAATCATCACTCCATATTGAAGTAGATATATAACGTTGTTTTGTTGTTCCGTTCATTTTCCCCTCCACCTATCAAAAGCAGGTAAATTAAATATCAATTTTTCATTTTGCTATATATAAT
This sequence comes from Spirochaetaceae bacterium, assembly GCA_009778835.1. GTDB lineage: Bacteria > Spirochaetota > Spirochaetia > CADAEX01 > CADAEX01 > WQTU01. Next base: position 8,197 of record WRFK01000004.1, on the reverse strand, counting down.
GGCTGGTCGCGCCCATTCTCTTTGTAGCCTTCCCCATTCTTTATTTTTTGCTCCGCTTTCATCTCTATAAAGCATAGCCATTGGCATAAAGCCAGCTTTTATGCACTCATAAAGCCTAATTTCTGCTTTTTCAAAAGTATCGCCTGGATAACCGATTAAAACATAAGCTCGTAACGCATGAGATTTCTTTGAAAAACCTGCATCAAATAACAGTTTCCCTGCTTCAAATAATGGTTCTCTATCACTCGGCGTGTCGTATGCAAAGAATAACTGTGCAGGATTTAGTTTTTTTAATTCTTCTGCGTGCCATTGTTTTAATATCAAAGCCTCGAGGCCGCCCGTAAATTCTATTCTATGCCCTTTCTTTTTTTGCTCTGTAAGCATAGTAAATACATTTTTAATATGCGAATCAGAGCAAGACAATAAATTATCATCAAGCACGTTAAAGCCTTCGGTTATTGGCAATTCTCTAATATCACCTTCTCTTTTCCAGACAGAACAAAACCAACATCTATTTCTGCACCCTCTGCTTGTTATTACATATCCTTTTTTGAGATACATTCCAGGTACAAAATCCCCGCCTTTTGTTCCGATCGCAACACCGCCTATTTCTGTTGGCGCTATTTGCGACCATTCTTTATATAACTGTTCTGCTTCTGGTATATCCCAAGTAAAAACAACGCTTATATGTATTTTGTCTATTTCTAAATTTCCTGAAAATAAATCAGGGCTACCAATAAAGGCTAAATCATCAACAGGAGTTGATTTTGTTCTTCTCGGAAACACCCTGGCAATTCTCATGTTTTTCCTCAAGCAAACAACAGCAGGGTCTTTTCGTCCCTTGCCTTTCTCTTATATGCTGGTCTTTTTTCCTGTCTATAAGGGCAGTCTTTCATTTCAGTTATCCTATCTACACGCTTGGATAGCTTGCCGTCAACAAAACCAATCGATATGCTAGCCTCAATCTTGCAACGTGATTTGTCATAGTCTTTTGTTGGATCATACTTCCAACATCTCTCGCAATTATTCCCCATCCAGATCATGGCCTCTGTTCCGTTGCTAAACATTTTCTACCCTCTCAAACTCTATAACCCAAGCCCATGGGTTGCTGTCAAAAGAATATCCCCGCTTTGCATTTATTGAATCCCATAAATGCTGAAAACAACCAACCGTATAACCAGAAGCACCAGTTAAGCTTTCAGGAAGCCCTTCTGCAATTGCATCTTTTTCGCTTATTTCTTGCAATCGCTCTACTTTTACTGATTTAACTTTTAGAAAAATACGCGCTGCTTCAAGTGGCATAAAAATAGAGGGACATTTTCCTTTATAAAAATAATTTTTCACAAACTTTTTCTCGCGTTCTTCATCATTAAAATAAAATCGCTTTCTAGTTTTGTCAGAAAATATCACGGCATATTTATTTACTATAGAATATTTATTAACGGATGATGGCGGGTATTGTTCATATATAGTTCCAGTATCAGTACATTTATAATTAATAATAACAGAATTATAAAATCCCCAAGTTTCCCTAACCCAGAGAATATCGCCAACTTTGTATATTGGTTTAATTGATACTGCCTCAAATCCAGATATTGCCAATCTTTCTATTGGCTGTGGCTTCATTATTCGCCTTGTAACTGTTTTTCTGCCTTCAAGGATAGCTTTAACCATTGGCGTGGAGAAGATGATGGGCTTCATTTATCAATCTCCTTTAGCTTGGATTCCCATTGTTTTATTGTTCCACCAATTATATCTATCATTGCTTCAATATTGCTCAATTCAAACCTTATTGATCTTAATGTTTCTATTGTGGCATCCTGCATATTTACTAACTGATCAATTTCATTTTTAATCCAATCCTTTGTTATCATGGGTTATTCCTTTGCGTTTTTATGCAAACAACTTACATATACCAATACATTCACCATCAAATAATTCTTCTTCATCTATACTGATATTTTCTTTTTATTTACTCCAAATATTTCAATGCTTGATAAGGCCATGCCAATTTCAATATCTTTCCCTCTGCAAAAAATACGAATTAAGCCGCTTTTGGGTAAGCAATCAATAGACCAGGCATTATTATTAAGCACTGTGCTAATTCCGCCGATATGTAGCACATCGCTATATCCAGAACATTTGCAAATTGGAATCATTTTCTTTACAGCAACAAAATCCATAACTCGATAACCGCTATCATGTGTTTTTCTTAATGGCAGAATTACCACCGAATCACGTTTAATATCCTCATTCCATCTTTTTCGATATGGTAAATTTTCAAAATCTTTTCTTGCAAACTGCATTACATCTTTTTTAGCCATTACTTTGTTTCCTTTTTCTCAAATCCCTTGCACTCGACTACAACCTTGCAGCTATCAGGGTGAAATACGAGATGCTCAAAACTGCACTCGCCATAAGTTTGCTTGCAGCTGTTGCACAGTGTTTCTGGTAGTTCTTGTTTCATCATCTATATCCTTCTCTTTCTATAACGACAAGGTCGCCTCTCTCTGGTAACGCCCATAAGCTCATCCATGATAATGTCCTCCGCAAGAGCTTCGTCTTCTTCCCATAGATCTATTTCTATGGGGTACATCTTGTTGCGCTCAAATTCTCTTAACGCAACTTGGTTTTGTTCAGTCATTTTCAAAAAACCTTCCTTTGGGACAATTTAATAAAGGTCTTCTCTCCGACCCTATCGCTTTATCAACCATAGGCTTTGCATTTGTGCTTCCCTGATAATCGGGGCAACCTATCCCATGCAGGCAACTCCGACAATTAAATCCTCTGTTTCTTCTTATTTCGCAGATAGATTCTTTTTCGATTTCTCGCTTAGCTGGCATTTTTTTCCTTCCACTCCTTCATGTTTTCCATGAACTCTGATAAATCAACGCCACAATTTGCCCCTTCTATAAAAGTTACATCAAATAAAATCGCCATTTCTTTAACTGTTGCCAACCGTGAAGGCTTAGGCGCGTCTTTGCCAGTTATTGGATTTATAACAGCGGTATAGCCATATTCTTGCATCGCAACATCTTTAACGCCTTGCTTTACAAGCTCTATGTCTTGATAAGTTTTTTGAGATATTTTTCTTAATATCTCGTGCCATAAGTTGTTTTGTGCTAAAGTTCTTTTCCGTTCCCAGAGTTCAATTGTTAGCTTTAGATATCTGCCATCTTTTAATTTAGCGTTGTGTTCTTTGTAAAAAGCCTTTACTATTTCAACGTCATTTTCATTAATCTTGTAAGAAACAGTATCTGCACAATTGCAAGAAACAGGCAGAACTTTAGATACAACTTTGTCCATTACCATGGATCCTTTGCGTTATTGGATTCGCTTTTAGACTCTTTTTTTTCAGGTGACCAATTAATAATAAAATCTGGTTGGCTATCTTTTTCTTTCTCCTCATTTACAAAAACTGCAAATTGTAAGTTGGTTCCGGGATATTCAATGATCCCTGACATGTATTTTTTTCCCTCTTTTGTTTCTTTTTTCCATAAGCATCCAATTTTCATTAAGCTACTCCTTCCCATATCGCTTTTACGAATGGGTTATTTTTTAATTTTCTTTTTTTCTCAAAATAGTAAAAATCAAGCAACTTTAAAAAAGCCCGGCTTTTATCGATTATATCTTTTGATAAATCCCTAAATTCAGGCTCGCCTGTTTCTTTATCAAGTCGCAATACCGCAGCGTTGTCTATTTTTTCATTAGGATTTTCTTCGTTCCATCCTAAAAGATACGCAGCAAGCTGCATCCGGTATTCGTCGTAAACAGCTTTTGATGTTTTAAAATCGATTAGATATCTGTGTCCGTTTATTACAGCTATCGCATCTGCTGTTCCTGCATAGCCGTATTTAGTTGATACGATTTCAACTTCTGATTTTTCCCAAACAACATGGTTCTTGCTTTCCCACTCAAGGAACGCAAGAAAGCCGTTTTGTACTCCCTCTGATAGTTCTCCTGATAAATCTTTGCCAGTTTTAATATACTTTTCTATTGCGTTATGTACCTGTGTACCAACGTCAAGGGCTTTTTCGCTTGTTTTTGTAAATGCTCCTTTTGCATCTTTAAACAGTTGATCAATTGCATGAGGTGATTCCGGATTTTTTATTATTTCAATATTTTCTTTTATGAAATCTACAGCGCAACCAGACGCCCACCATGTGAGAGCGCCTGATTTATCAAGTAATCCCAATATCGTTGTTACACTTGGGTATTCTATGTTATTTCGAATATATGCCATATTTTCTCCTTAAAATATTCCCGGTTCTTCTTTTTGCTTTTCAGATTCGTCAAGTTGATCATCTTCAAATTCTTTTTGTCCATCTCCAAAAGGGACATCGCTATCGTCAAACGTTGTGCTTCTTTCAGATATTTTGTTGATAACTTTTTCTTTGAAAATAATTGCATCATTTTTTGTTTTTGCAGAATTGTATTCTTCAAGCAATTGTTTTAGTTCATAAGATTGGAATAATTCTTTGTGTTGTTTTATTAAAGCAGCACCTTCTTTTAATATTTCTGTAACTACATCATTATTTTTTTTAGGATCTGTTTTTTCTTCTTTTTTTTCTGGTGTCTTTACTGGTTCTTTAATTTCTTTTTTAACTGGCTTCATAGCGCTTAAAAAATCCTGAAAGCCATTTTCTTCTGATATTTCAATTGTTACAGGAATTCTTCCGGTGCGATCTTTTGAATCAAACAAATCGCCCTGGCGTGGTGTATAAAGCAACCTCAATTGTTTTCCCTCAAGTGTTTTAACCCCCATATATGAAATAACATCGACGATATTTGGAATTTCTTCCCTTAACTTAGTTGCAACCTGTATGCGATTTACAAGCTCCTCGCCGTTCTTTTCTTCCGAAACATGAGCAACCAAAATAATATTTTTTCCGGAATCCCTAAGCCATTTAATAAAGTTTCGCATCTGCTTTTTCGCTTCGCCCCATCCGCTCATAGTCAGAGACCCGTCATGTTGCCGATATTTTGCGCCCGACAAAGTATTGCCATTTATCAGTTTTTCCATTGCCTCGCCGAGAGGATCGAGAATTATTGTTTTAAATGGCTTTATAACTTCGGATAAATCCTTTTTATCAGCCTCTTTAAACCAATCTTGAATGCGCACAACTTGTATGTTAAAACCTCTTTCGCCTAAATATTTAGTTCCATTCTCAAAATCCAAAATCAAAGGATCTGGCGCTGTTGCTGCAAATGTAGTTTTACCAACCCCACCCTTTCCGTAAACAACCATTACCAAATTTCCAGTCGGTTTTATTTCACTTGTATTTTCTATTGTCATTTTCTACCTCCTCGCTGCGAAATCTCTTATCGAGAGTCCAACTCTTATAAACAGCCCAACGCCGAGCCGTTCTCCCAGTTCTTTTATTCTCACGCCTAAGCGAATTAAACAGCCTTTCATGTTTTTACTCCTGTTATTTCTTCAAAGACAACTTTATCAAAATGAGGCATTGTCTTAATGGCTTGTTTTTCTTTGAGAGTCAATTTATTCCAAAATACTCGCCATGAATTTTTATAAGACATATAGCGATAGTCGCCGAATTTTCCGGTTACTGTTCTTACTCGATATTTTATTAAATAAAAATTAAAGCAAAGCTGATAGCCTTCGGAATTAATAAGTTTATTAAATTCTGATTCTGATATTGATTTATTAAACGCCTCGTAAGAAATTCTTTCAGACATAAATAACCCAGCAGAATTATTACAAGAACAAAAGTCTCCGCTGTTGCTGTCTCCGCTGTTGCTGTCTCCGCTGTTGCTGTATCCGCTGTTGCTGTATCCGCTGTTGCTGTCTCCGCTGTTGCTGTCTCCGCTGTTTCTGTCTCCGCTGTTTCTGTCTCCGCTGTTTCTGTCTCCGCTGTTGCTGTATCCGCTGTTGCTGTCTTCGCTGTTTCTGTCTCCGCTGTTGCAAAGCCCCGTATTATCTCTTCCAGTATTTGAAAGATATAATATCTCTTCTCTAGTTAACTCTCTTATGATTTTTATGTGATCAGTGACACTTTTTTCACCTTCATCAATTACTTTACCAATCGCTTCAACTTCACAGATTCTGCTATCTTTCAAGTTATAATAACTGTGGACATCTTGCAGTCTTTTGCAAAAATGGAAACCTGTCTGGTAAAGAGCAATATCACCATCTATCTTGTACTCCTTGCCGACCTCGTATTGAAATTTACGGCATTGTAGGTTTTTATCAAAGCCTTTGTATGCGATAATATTTTTTCCCATATTAAGCCTCTCCTGTGTAGCCCTCGTTACTAGTGATTTTTAATTCTTCGCAGCCATCGCCATTTTTTACTACTTCAAAAAAATCATTGCTTTTTATTGGTAGCGCGCATCTTGTTTCGCCGTAGTAAGTGTTTAATCTTATCTCTGCGAAACAAGGGACATACGGAAGCTTTGAATAACGTTTGTCAATAGAATCATGGAGCTTGTTTAGCAACTTGTCTCCGTTGTCTAAAAGATTCGTATATTCCTTAGACAGCTTTTTTTCTTCATCTGTATACTTGACAACAAATTCTAACTGCCCGAAATTGAGGTCTTTTGTCATGTCTTTAGAAATGTCAATATAGTCAACTTCTGATAAAAGTATTTTAAACCCCTTATATTTGGGCGCAAAATATCTGTTTACATCTTGAGAAAAACAATCATCCGAAACGGCAACAGCTCTTGCGTACAATTCCTCGAAATTGCCTCTCCGAGTAGTTCTTCCAATTTTTACTAAAAATAATTTCATTAAAACTCCTTGTCAAAAAAACCCGCTTTCAGTGGAGTGACCGCACTTACTCACGGGTAAGACCTGGAGCGGTCGGGAAATGTCACTCTATTTTTCCCAACAGCTCTTTACTTCAAGCAAGCGAATAAATTCTTATCGCCGCCCCTTCTTGTTTGCCGGAATACTTTTTGAGACGGCTATCGCAAATCAAGCTATCGTCTTTCCATATTCCGATTTCTGTTAAGGCATCAAAGACTGCCTTTGCCAAATTATCCACGTCAGGGCGTTTGCTAAAAAACCCTTGCCCTTTCCCTTTAAAGTAAAAATCAATATCTGCTTTGCAGGGCTCTGTAATTTGGCTACTCCTTCTCACGCATAAAAAAGTATTCTTAATCCGTTGCCGCCACTCCTTTGCCGTATCCGGCGTATAGATTCTTATGTAATTGCCGATTCGCGCCGCCTTTGGTCTCGGCTGCGCTTTCGGCTTTCCAATTACAAACACATCATAAAGAAGCGTCATACAGCTTTTTTCTTCCTACTGATGTGCTTTGTTTCTTCGTCTTCTTCGTATTCTTCTTCCTCTTCCCCTTCCTCTTGGTCGAATAATCCAAGCTGCGATCTTGCTCCGTCCAAGAACTCAATACCGAGCTTTGCAAGTTTTTCTATTTCTTGTTTTTCCTCCACGTGAAAATAGTCATAGTCAATATATGGGGAGTTGATTACAAGCGGTGTGTTTTGCCCGGTTATCTTTTTTGTTGCTGAAAAGCATATCTTGATAAGATTGCTGTTTTCGTCGTACCGATAACTTGTGCTTAATATCCTTACGTCTTTTGTGATTTTTTCAGGTAGGTTTACAATTCTCACAAGTGGCTTATTCATTCCAGCGAGAGTGGCTATAAGCTCTTGTTCTGGTAAATCTTCGCTCTTTAAGGTAATCGTATCGATAAGCCCGGTATCACCTTGTGCTGTGTTTGCGTATACAATAATTACTCCTTCGCCATCTTTGTAGCGAATCTTTTTAATTCTCTTCATTTGCTTGCTCCTTCTTAAAAGATGCGCTGCCGGAAAATGGACTTGGTAAACCAGCAACGCAAAGTATTTCATTACCGGGAGGGTAATGACCAAAATAATGCGGGGTCGATAGCTCCCCGCTGATCGGGCTATGGTGGTAAATCCATAGGTCTTTTATTGACAAAGACAAGGATGTGGAAGCCCTCTACTTTGCCAACTTATTAAAAGGAGAAAAAATATCCCCCTATAATTCTTTTTTATGAAGCTTTCTTAATTGCTTTCCTTTTTCTAATAATAACTTTTTCTCTTTCGGACTTGCTCATCTGTGCCCATGTTGCTCGCCTTTCTTCAGCTGGGATTGCTTCCCATGTTTCTATTGTTTCTCTTTTCCATCGGGTATGGCCTTCCGTAAAGTCTGATTTTCCAAAATTGGGCAACAAATGCCGATAACGCTCG
>WRFK01000003.1 GCA_009778835.1 Spirochaetaceae bacterium | reverse complement strand
GAACAGAACAGAACAGAACAGAACAGAACAGAACAGAACAGAACAGAACAGAACAGAACAGAACAGAACAGAACAGAACAGAACAGAACAGAACAGCTAATTTTATGCCAATTTTTACTTTGTCAAGCATCTAACAATATAAATCCAGATATTTCACGATCAAGATACCCCGTGCAAGAAAACATTGACATCCTTCCCCGGCTTTTAGCCGAGGACTTTGTCAATGCACGGGGTGCGACATCCCTGTCGCTAATTTTATGCCGATTTTTATTTTGTCAAGCACCTGACAGTGTAAATTTATTTAATTCACGCATTATCTCAATTCACACATTATCTCATTTTGAAACAAAGTTACGGCTATATCCCATAGGGAATAGCCTTCTTTTTTTTACTGCTCTTGTGGGCAGTTGATTACTCCATGATGATCATGGAAAAGAGGATTTTTTATGCAGAAGTTTTTTAAGCTTTTAGAAATTGCTGTTATAGCAGCAGTATTATTTATGGCATTTGCCTGCGGTGACTCAGGCGATGGAGGAGGTGGTGGTGGTACTACAACAGGTCCAACTATTTATGTGGCAGGCGAGTATACTGATGGCAGCACCAGTGGAGCATGTTATTGGGTAAATGGAGAAAGGAAAGATCTACACCCATCAGGAGCCACTGCTTCTTACGTTATTGCAATGCATGTAGCAGGTGGAAACGTCTATGCGGCAGGTGCCTATGATGAAAAACTGTGTTACTGGGTAAACAATAAGGATACAGTTACAGACTTGCAAGTCCCATCAGGAGCTAGTGATTATTATGCTGAATCAATATTTGTATCAGGCGGAAAAGTTTATGTGGCAGGTTCATATTATAATGCAGGTGGCACTCAAAAAGCATGTTATTGGGTAGATGGGATAGTGCAAACTGATTTACAAACAGGAAGTTCTGGGGATAGTTCCAGCGCTAACTCAATATTTGTAGCCGGAACAAATATCTATGTAGCAGGTACTTATGATTACAAAGCGTGTTACTGGGAAAATGGAAACAGGGAAGATCTGTCCACAGGAAGCGATAGTAATGCATACTCAATTGTTTTTGCAGTGACAAGTATCTATGTGTCAGGTCACTATGAATATGATGCGTGTTACTGGAAAGATGGGATAAAACAAACTGACTTGCCCGGAGGACCCTATGAATCCTATGCTAACTCAATATTTGTAGATGGGACAAAAATCTATATTGCAGGCCGATATTATGACGACAGTGGCAGCAGAGCCTGTTATTGGGAAAATGGGGTAAGGAAAGAGCTGCATCCATCCGGATCAAGCTATTCCGAAGCTCAATCAATTGCTGTAACAGGGGGAAATATTTATACAGCAGGTTGCTATTCTGATACTGCCAGCGGCATTGATAAAGCATGCTATTGGGTAAATGGTACAAGAACAGACCTGCACCCATCAGGTTTTCTTGGGTCATGGGCTTATTCGATTTTTGTAGTAGAATGATTATTCTAACCTTGTGGGGAGATCATTGACTATTACAAGTAGGAGTGTGCGCGTGGGCGTTGCTGGAAGCAATGCTGCGCGCGTCTCCGCAACGAAGTGAGGACTTAGCGCGCAGCGCAGATGCCAGCAAAGCCCATGATCTTTGCTGGAAATTAAGCGGTTCAGCTAGTAGACCGCAGGATTGAATTTGGGTATCTGATTGCTTCGTCGCCTGACGGCTTCTCGCAAAGACTGTTGGTTAAGCATACTTTACTTTGCTTTTCGGCACAAAGTACACCCAAGCACATGAAGGTGTTTTTTATCTGGCCGTACAAAATATCTTCCTATAACAAATCCATCTTCCGGTATTTTCTTTTTGCATACAGGGCAAATCCTTGCCTCTGTTCCAAGAGGCGGAATACATTTGGGGCATCCGAAAACATCCATAAGAGTATCTGTGCTTCCAGGTGAAGCAGGATAAGTTTTGGATTTTACATTTTCTTCTTTTGATAATGACGACTCGCACAAAGGGCAGAATTTCGATGATTTTTCTGCAGACGCATCTTTTTTTGATTTTTGCTGTTTATTATCCCAGGTTTTTTTAGGAGAGAGGAATCCTCTCCACAAAAGTATAAAAATAACAACTAAAAGAAGAACAATAACTACATATTCCATAATTTATTTATATTATTCATCAAAATAAAATTAGTGTAAATTGGTAACTTCTCCCCTATGGACTGGATTCTGTCCCAGCTATCGGTGGATGCTTCGCAATTATCATTGGAATGATAGTGGCTGGCTCGACATTTATTATACTAATCATTAAAGTCATTTTATGGGAACTCTTTATATCGTAGCTACCCCTATAGGCAATCTTGGCGATATTACCTACAGAGCTGTTGAAACACTTAAAAATGTAGACACAATCGCATGCGAAGATACAAGGCATACTTTGGGGCTTTTAAATAAATATGAAATAAAAAAGCCACTTATTAGCTATTATGCTGCAGAAGAAGAAAAGGGAATAGCGCGAATATTATCAAAACTTGATAAAGGCGAATCTGTCGCGTATGTAAGCGATGCAGGAACTCCTGGTTTAAGCGATCCGGGCGGGGCTCTTGTAAGAAAAGTAAGGGAAAAAGAGCATGATATTATCCCTATTCCAGGCCCTTCTGCATTTACAACGCTCGTAAGTATAGGGGGAGTTTCAGGAAAAACCATACTTTTTGAAGGGTTTTTATCCCCAAAAAAGGGAAAAAGAAAGAACAGGCTTATCCAGCTTCTTGAAAGGGAAGAGAGTTTTGTCATATATGAGTCCCCTTTTAGGGCTATAAAACTGCTGGAAGAGCTAAAAGAGCTCGCTCCGGAGCGAAAAATAGTGCTTGGAAGGGAACTTACAAAGAAATTTGAAGAAATATTGTATGGAAATGCCCAAACAATCATTGACTTTTTAGCTATTAAGGGTAAAATTCAAGGTGAGTTCTCTATCCTTATATGTGAAAAAAAAATATAACTAAATTTCAAGGAAAAGAATGTCGATATACCTAATGTAAGGAAGGTAATTTATGACAATTGATAAATTAGGATCTATCAACCCCCTACAGCACTATAATAGACCGGAAAAAGCAGCAAAATCTGCGTATAAAAACGAACAGGACTCTATAAGCGTATCAAACGAAGCCCGAACCATGGGAGAACTTTATAAAGTAGCTGAAATTGTAAGAAATACTGAGGATATAAGATTAGATAGAGTAGAAGAAGTTAAAAGAAAAATGGAAGATCCTTCTTATATAAATAATGCAATTATGAATGCAGTTGCAGATAAAATTATGAGTGATGTTTTTAAAATTTAATAAAAAATAAGATAAATCAAAGCAGAGGATGACTAACATTTCTCTGCTTTTTTTTTATTCGCCGACCGCGCCAACGGAGCAATGGGCTCTGGCAAGCGGAATTTGTACATGATCCGGCAGGGAAATGAACAAAAGTTGTTATACAACATATCTATGTGGTATAATAACTTTTATCGAAAAATGGGAGAAGAAAAAATGGCAGAATTAAACATTAATATAAAAAATGGTTTGTTATCCGGCAGAGGCAAAATAGAAAAACTTCCCGTTTTTCTTAAAAAAGATTGCAGAAGGGTCGTTGTTGTTCGGGATCCAAATACTCCGGAAGATATTACTTCCGATATTTCAAATATTTTGCATAAAAGAGGGGTTGATTGCGTTTTTTACAATGATATTTCATCAAAATCTAACTCCAGAGATGTAGAAAATCTTATCAATTTTATCAAAAAAGGTTTTGTACAGTGCGTCATTGGATTTGGCGGGAAAAAAGTTGTTAATATTGCAAGGGTTTCAGCTTTTGCTGTAAGAAATGACATAAATATCGATGATATTTTGGATCAAACTACTGATTTTTCCGATTTTAACATAACAAATAGCAAAGAAAGTATTGATTATATTGAAATTCCCTCATCAATAAGAAATCCGCTAATGTTTACGCCATTTGTATATATTACAGACAGCAGAAGCAGAACTGCTAAAATCACTGATATAAAAAATCAGCCTTCTCTTATTATAAAAGACTCCTCAATATTTGATAAACTGCCAAAACTTTCTGTTGATTCAATTAGTTTTGAACTTCTTTCAGTTATGCTTGAGGTTCTTATTTCAAAGGAAAGACACTATTTTACAAATACGCTTGTTACTGCCCCTTTTACTAAACTTTTCAAAGCATTAGATAATGATGAAGAGCTGCCAATGGATGATTATTCGGATATCGCGCTATGTTCTGATTATGCATATTCTATCCAGGGTCCGGGGATAAGCTACTATATTGCTCTTTTTTTAAATAGTATGTTCGATGTTCCTGTATCGATTGTTTCAACAATTCTCCTTCCTCATCTTATTGAATATTATGCGGAATTTTCTTCGGAAACATTAAAGTCTGTTATTGGCAAGATATATAATGATCAATCAACTGATATTGAAGATTTTGTTGTAATGGTGAGAAAAATGATAAAAAAGAGAAATTTGCCAATAAGGCTCTCGGAAACTGATATTAAGAAAAATCAGTTTAACAATATTATATCTTCTATAAATCAATATCCTGCTGCAATAAAAAATAATTGTAATCTGGAAGGAGAAAAAATTATTTCAATATTGCACAATGCATTATAAAAATGTTTTTTTCAGAAAAAAAGTTCAGAAAAATAAGCGGACAAGGAAGAATTAAAAAAGTAGTCTTGATTATTCAGGAAGCCCAACAGCAGCTTTTATGCGGAAAAAGTGTAAATTCTTCCTATATTAAAAATATTCTTAATATTGTTGAAAAAGATATAAGCGATGAATGGAAAGAACCATTTCTCTCTTCTTTGTCTAAAATACCCGAAACACTTACAATTGAAAATCTCAGAGATTTAAGCAACTTGAGGTATGCTCTTCTTGCAGATATTGGGAAAGAGCCTGCGGACTGGGATATGGATAGCGATATGGATGGCATAGCATCCTTGTTGCAGTCGAAGGATGGGGAAAAGCGAACAGAGCGGGAGGTGCTGCCAATAAATGTTTATCTAGATGATTTAAGATCTCCTTTTAATGTTGGCTCAATATTCCGCACAGCAGAATCATTTTGCTATGAAAATGTTTTTTTATCGCAGCATACCCCTTCTCCTGCTCATAAAAGAGCAGGAAGAAGTTCTATGGGAACTGTGGAACTTATAAAATGGAGCAGGGCTGCTATTGAAGATTTACCGCAGCCTGTTTTTGCGCTTGAGACAGGAGGAATTTCCCTCTCTGATTTTACTTTTCCCAAATCAGGCACAGTGATTATAGGCTCAGAAGAGGGCGGTATAAGCCGCGCTGCTATTGATACTGCAGGAAAAAGTTTGGGAATTGTTTCAATACCGCTTTATGGCATAAAAGGTTCTTTAAATGTAAGTGTTGCTTTTGGGATACTCTCTTTTTGCTGGATTAATAAACTAAAAACCTGAAAGAGATCAATGAGTCGAATATCGAATTTTAAGATTTTAGAGTTAGTGGTTTATTTTAAGTTCTTTTGATTCTCTTAACGCTTTTTTTCACCATCATTTTCTTTATCATAGTTTTCAATAAGCTTATTTAAGAGAATATTAAACTGTTCTTCTGTTGATATTCCAAAACGTTTGAGGACATTTTTTGATATCTGATCAAAAGACAATACATGTTCTTCATAGTTTGCCATACAGTTAGCAAGATAAATTGTCGCAACAGTTTCCCAGTTTTCACTTGGAGCAGCAGAAGGTTCATGGTGATATCTTATTGATATTATCAGGTGTTCGGGGAAATTCCATTTTTCTGCAATAAGAGCGCCAATTTCTGCATGATTTAAACCAGCAGAGAGAGCTTCAAATATATCTTTGTTCATCTCCCTTTGTTTGGCAAGATCGGATATTTTTCCAACAAGGTTTGGATGCGCATTAAAAAATATAATCTTTCCTATATCGTGCAAAATTCCGCCAATATAAACGTCGTCGAGCAAATCTTTTTTCTTTATATAGCTTTTTGTAAGCGTATATGCATAAAATGCTGTTCTGTTTGCGTGATTCCACAGTTCTTTTAATCCTGATTTTAATATTTTCTGTGTTCCATACGAATATAGAAGATTTTTAAGCCCTCTTAATCCCACAAGTTTTACAGCTTCTGTTATACTGTCAACTTTTTTGCTTAACATATACTGGGCAGAGTTTACTATTTTTAAAAGATCTGCTGTAAGGCTCATGTCCATTGCTATATTTCTTGATATGTCTGTTATCTCTGATTCAGGATCATCGATCATTTTCTGGAGCTGTACAATATTTTCCGGGAATTGCGGAAGTTCATTGATCTCTTTAACAATTTCTCTGGAGAGTACATTAAGGTTATCTTTATGCACTTTTGAAAAAGGGACAATCAATTTTGCTACAGTTTCTTCTGCTTCAACATCCAGGTCAAAGGCTTCTTCATTTAGTCCTATTTTTTTAAGCATTAAAACAAGAATAACAAGCCCAAGTCCTGCTCCTTCGGAGCTGTCCAATACAGAGGTCATTGCTTCCTCAAGAGTATTAAAAGCCCTTGATCTTGCGATTCTGTCATAAACTCTCATCTGTTCTTTTTTTGAAATTTTTGAGTTATTTCTTATAGTTATTTTTAGCTGTTCGCTTGATGCATGAAAGCCAACTTTTATATATAAACCTGCTTCTTTCTGTTTTTCAAAATAGTAGTCAATATTATCCAGGGTATCTGCTTTAAAAGATTCCATTCCCGATAAATAATCTTCTTCATCTTCAATATCAAGATTTTTTTCCATGAAATAAACTCTTTTTGTATTTGCCTTATTGGCATTTACAGCCAGTTCCCTTAAGCAATAGGATATTTGGGTCAATATCTCTCTTTGTCCAAATTCCTCCAGAAAAACCCCAAGGATCTGTTCAAGTTGCTCTTCTATTTCATGATTAATTTTATTGGTGTTAATTACAAGAGGTAGCGAATTGCGTGCTGCTTTTTGAATTTTAGGCACATCTACATTAATTGACATTTTTCCCATCCATGGATAACTTTTTATTATAAATAATATAGAATTATAATATTTAAATTTTCGGCATGTCAATCAAAAGTATATATAGTAATTTATCATATAAAGAGCTACCTGCATGAATTTTTACTCTTTTTTGATAAATTTCTAAGTTTTTTCTCTATGATATGGTTAAATGTCCCTGAAGGGAATACCCCTTTGTTGCTAATCTCTCCTGCTTCTACTCCAGATAATATAGTTATCCCTTCATTTATATTTTTTATGGGATAAATTGAAAAAACTCCATTTTTGACAGCTTCTTTAACATTTTTTTGAAGAACCAGATTTTTAACATTTGATTCGGGAATTATTACACCCTGAGTCCCTGTTAAGCCAAATTTCTCGCATATTGAATAAAATCCTTCGATTTTTTCATTAACTCCGCCTATGGGCTGTATTTGCCCAAGCTGGTTAACAGAGCCTGTTATTGCAATATTCTGCCTGAATGGCACTGCTGCAATGGCGGACAAAAGTGCAAATATCTCTGTGGAAGATGCGGAATCTCCTTCTATTTCTCCGTATGACTGTTCAAAGCAGATGCTTGCGAATAGCGATAATGGAAAATCTTTGGCGTAAAAGGATCTTAAAAAACCTTCGATTATCATTGCCCCTTTATTGTAAATTTCTCCGGAAAGCCCTGCTTCCCTTTCAATATTGATTATTCCCTCATTGCCCGGAGCAACTGTCGCAGATACAAGAAAAGGGCGTCCAAATGTATAAAAGCCTCTGTCGTATACCGCGAGCCCGTTTACTACCCCTACTTTATTAGTTTTAACATCGATTTTTATTGTCCCTTCTTCGATTAGCGATGCGAGTTTCTCCTCCGGCAGGTTGTTCATATAATTGCGCTTTGCTATTGCTGTTTCTACCGCAGACCTGTCTATTTGGTTGTTCCCTGCTTCTCTTGCCCAATAGTCTACCTCAACAAGGAGATCAAGGATCTTTGCAAATCTTGTTGAATATTTTTTTCTGTGGCCTGTCATCCTTATCCCAAAATCAAGTATTGCCTGTAGTCCTGTTTCTGTTATTGGTTTTAAGTTTCTGGCTTTTATCTGTTCATCTATAAAGCTTATATATTGTTTTGTATTATCATTATTAATATCCATTTCCGAATCAAATTCCGCAATGACTTTAAAAAACTTTTCAAAATCCTGGTCTGTGTTATAGAGAACATCATAGATATTTTCATTTCCTATTATTATTATTTTTGTATCGATTTTTACAGGTTCTGGTTTTAGAAAACCGCCCGAAGGATTAAATGGGGAAATCGGTTGCTGCATTTGCACTTCCCCGCTTTTTAGCGCTCTTTTAAGATGCTCCCATGAATTATCTTCCTGGAAAAGGGACTCTGCATCCAGAATAAGAAAGCCGCCCGATGCTTTTATAAGAGAGCCTGCCTTTGCCATCATAAATGAAGTTTTAATTTCAATATTGTGTTCCACCCTGTTTTCGATTGTTCCAAAAAGATTGGAAAAAGTAGGATATGATTCAAAAATCAAAGGTGCGTGTTTTGCTTTTGAATTATCAACAAGAATATTTATCTGATATCTTTCTGCCTCGTTTTCAGTGTAGAAATCAATATTGCCTTCTTCTTCGCCCCGTTCTTCTTCTTCATCAATAAATAGATAAAGTCTTTCGAGTATATCTTTTTTTAAATCTGTAAGATATTTTTTTACATCTGTCTGTCTGTATTCGGCAATAAGATCATCGATTTCCGAAGTTATAACAGGTTCTATAAATTTCTTCTCTTCTTCAAGAAGCCTGTTTTCAAGCTCGATCCTGTTATGCTGCATTTTTCTTAAAAGTTCCTGCAGTTCATCAAGATGTTTAAAATAATCATTTCTGATTCTTTCTTCATCTTTTGCGCTTAATTTCCCTTCCGATACCATCTGCTGTATTTCATCAAAATCTATAGGCTTTCCTTTCATGGCAGGCATTATATCGGAGATCATTTCATTTTCTTCTGTCTTTGAGTTAACGAGAAGAAACCCGTCTGCTTTAAGATTGTTTTCGAATCTTACAAGAAATTCTTTTTCCATGTTATCATGCGATTTTATTATTGAATTTCTTTTTTTCTTGAAGCTGTCGCTTTCTATTCTGCTTTTTATCCTTTTGCGCACTATGGTAACCAGGTTGTTGAGGCTGTTTCTGAAACTTTTTGCTCGACCAGCCGGAAGATAAAGAATTCCCGGAGATTCGGGATTTGAAAAGTTAAAAACACATACAATATCTTTTAATGGGGTCTCACATTTTGAGTCTTCCAGTATTTTGTTTATTGCGCTGTGCCTTCCTGTCCCTGTATTTCCTGTAACAAAAATATTGTATCCTGGCTTGCGCAATTTAGTTCCAAAAAGTAAAGCATCTGCAGCTCTTTTTTGCCCTGCAATAAATGTTTTTACACCCGATTCTCTAAGCGATTTTATTAATTCAATTGGAATGCAGAATTCAAGCTCTTCTGCTGTAAGTTTTTTATATTGGCTCATATAAAGAATAATATTGTAAAGTAGTGATTTGTTGTCAAGGATTGTATAAAAATATATAATTATTTTATGCATATCTTGGAAATTGACAAATTTTTTCACGAACTATTACCTATTGATAGCCTAAAAAAGGCAGATAGCGCAATTAATGGGCTTCAGGTTTCAAATAAATCTGAAAAAGTATCAAAAATAGCTTTTGCGGTTGATGCATCTCTTGAGTCTTTTAAAAGAGCAGCCCAATGCAACGCAGATATGCTTTTTGTCCATCATGGTATTTTTTGGGGAGATGAAAAAGCAATTACAGGAGATTTTTTTAAACGCATCTCTTTTTTAGTGGAAAATAATATTGCCCTTTATGCTGTCCATGTTCCTTTGGATGCTTGTCCTGTAACAGGAAATAACATCTCTGTTGCCAGAAAAGCAGGGCTGGAAGATATAGAAGGTTTTGGCGATTATCATGGAATAAAAATAGGTTGTAAGGGAATTTTTAAAAAGCCTGTAACTTGTGATGAAATTCTTGCTATTTTAGGATTTAATCCTGCAGAGATGCTTGCTGTGCTTAAATTTGGCAATGAAAAATGCAGAAGCGCTGCTGTTATTACAGGCGGAGCATGCAGGGAAGTGGGGCAGGCTATTGATGAAAATATCGATCTTTATATAACAGGAGAGATAACTCATCAAATTTATCATCAGTGTCTTGAGGCAAGAATAAATGTTATTTCTGCCGGGCATTATCTTACAGAAACTTTTGGCGTAAAAAATGTTGAAAAAGCAGTTAAAGAAAAACTTTCTTTGGAAACATGTTTTATAGATATACCTACAGGTCTTTAGAAAAGAGGATTGATGAATTTAAAAAATAAACTAATACCGTTTTCTGTTACTATTTTTATAATACTTCTGGATCAAATTACCAAGATTATTGTTGTAAAAAACATACAACTATATACTGTAAAATTTTCATTTTTTGCTGATCTTATAAGAATTGTGCATGTAAGAAATAAGGCAATAGCTTTTAGTATTGGAAATAATCTTCCCGAAGATGTTAGAGCTGTAATTTTTTCTATTTTACCGCTTATTGTACTCATACTGCTTATTATTTATATTGTAAGAACAGATGAGGTTTCTTTACTGCAACGGTGGTTTCTTGCAGGTATAATCGGAGGGGGGCTTGGGAACCTCATAGACAGGTTTTTCCGGCCTGCCGGTGTTGTTGATTTTATTGATGTTAAATTTTTTGGGATTTTTGGTCTTGAGAGATGGCCTACTTTTAATATTGCGGATTCATCTATAGTTGTTTGCGGTATTTTACTTTTTATTTCCCTTTTCTTTAAAAACAAAATTAAAATTAATAAAGTAGATTAATAAAGTTTAAAAATTCTGCTCTTGAATATATCGGACTTAATATCCATCAGACATGGCAATGTTCGTATCTTTTTTATAGAGTTCGTTATAAACAAAGCCCCTGTTTCTTAGTCTTTCTTTTAGCTCTGTCGGAAAGGGGATATTGCGCCAAAAAATACCTCTTACTTCTTTTTCAAGCTTTTGCATTCCATCGGCTTCTTTTGTTATCCAAAGAAAATAGTTATTTATAAAAGATTCTTTAACATCTCCGCGCATTTTTTGCTCTGTGAACCATTGATAATAACGCCCGGTAAGCCCTTCTTCCATCCAGTAGTATGAAGCTGTTTCTTTGGCAACCTGCCACCTAAGGTCGCCCATTGCATAAATTATTGCTATCTTAAGATCTTTTGGGAAAATAGGAATACCTATTCTTCCTCTTCCTGTTGCCCTGTTGAATTTTTCGTAAGGTTCCCAGCAAACTCCAAGTTCTCCGTAGCTTGGCAACAATATGGTATATGGAACAATCCTGTTTGTCTGGCGCTTGAATGTTCTTTTAAAAAGGCCAGGATCGACTTTTTCAATTTCTGACATTATTTTTATTACATTTTCGCGTGTTGCAATATCGTTCATGTTTGTTTTCATATATTGCTGCATTAGAATTGGAAAATGGTTTCCTTTTCTTCCAACACTCATTTTTGCCATTTGCTTGAGGGTCATAAACTCTTCAACCAATACTTTGGAGTCAACACCGGATTCTTCGCCATCCTCTTTTGATTTATCTTCAAGCTCTTTTATTTTCACCAAAGAATTTTCTATATTTTCAATTGCAAAAGAGAAATCTTTATCATATTGCAGCAGTTTTTTTGCAAGTTCCTGTATTTCGTTTATAAGAGTTCTTTGTTCAGGGGAATATGGGGCTATTATATTGCCGTATTTTGCAATAAGCTCATGTTTTTTTAAGGCAGCAGCTTTTTCCATAATAAGCATTTCAATATCTGTTATTGCAGTTGCCTTGTTTTTCATAAGGGCAAAAATTGAATCTTTATGGCCACGTTCCCGCTCAAGAGCAGTGTTTACTTTTCTCGATTGCTTTCCCTTGCCTTTTTTTGTTTCATCCACAACCGAAGGATTTATCTCTCCGGTAGATATTTTAGAAAGCCATTCATCTACGTAGAATATAGGTTCGCCTGTATTGTTATTTTCTATTACTTTTGAAAGAAGAAGTCTCTGGTCTTTATTTATAAGTGTTTGCAGCAGAACGCCAAATCTTAAAAGCAATTTTTTGGGTACAGGAAGTGTTTTGCTTATTTTACCCGAAATTGATGCCCCAAGCTCCCAGTATGCTAATGTAAGCCTTTCCCTGTATGTTAATTTATCCTTTGGATCTTCTGCTTTTAAAAAACTTGAAAGAAGAGAATGTACTTTCTGGGATATATCCCCTTCTCCGGAAATTACTACTTTATAATAATCTTTGTCGTTAAAGTAAGGTTTTGGATCTTCTTCATATTTGGTAATATCTGCAAATTTTGCTTTAATCTCAATACCATCGCCCTGGACATCTTCTTCCAACTCCGGAACTTCTTCTGTAAAAAGGTCGAAAAAATCAGGATTATCTGAAGCATTTTTGTCATCAAGTCCAATGAGATCTGCAATTTCTGGATCAAGTTCCTGTGAACTGTTTTTTGAATCACTCATTTTAAGTTTATTGTGGAGGTGGTGGGAATTGAACCCGCGGCCTCGTGAATGCCATTCACGCGCTCTAGCCAACTGAGCTACACCCCCGCATTTACCCTCTATTTAATAATATAATAATACATTTTATATTATAATGAAACTATTTTATTGGTCAACGAGTGAGGGATTGCGCCTATGTTATGGACAAACTCCATTTTTTTGGATACTATTGAATCAAATAATATTGCGGTTATATTTAAAAAAATATGACAACTATAAGACCTCTTATCAAATATGTAAAAAAAGCAGGCGAAAGAGCTGCGAAAGAGCAGTCTAAAGTAAAAAGAAATTTTAAGACTGATGGCTCTGTTATTACGTATATAGATAAGGAATTAAATGAATATCTTTCAAAAGCTATCTCTTCTCTCTATCCGGAAGCAAACTTGATTACAGAAGAATCCTCTGAAATATATGATGATTCAAAGGATTATACTTTTACTGTTGATCCAATAGATGGAACAGATTCTTTTAGCCAGGGTCTGCCCGGATGGTGTGTTGCTGTAGGTCTGCTTAAAAATGGAGAACCAATAGCAGGTATTATATATGCCCCTTTGTGGGGAGGGAAAAAAGGGACATTTATATATTCCGATATTGATGGGCCTGTTTTTATAAATAGAGAAAAAGTATCTTTTGATAAAATGGTATATGAATTACCGCCCGATAAAAAGGTTCAAATTGCTATTTCATCAAAAACGCACCAAATTTTTGATTTTTCAGCTTTTAAAGGCAAAGCAAGGGTAATAGGCACCTCTGTAATCAGTATTATTGCCCCGCTCATACATAATGGCATGGGAGGATCTGTTATTCCAAAATGCAGTATATGGGATATTGTAGCCCCTCATGCTATTGTAAAGAAAGCAGGGCTTAAATTTTTATACTTTAATGGGGCTAATGTTGACTATAGCAAACTATATGATCGGTCGATAATAGAAAATGTAATTATCTCTGGTTATGAAGATGTTTGTGAAACAATAAAAAAGAATTTTATTAGAATTCAGCCGGAATAAATTGAATAATGTTTTTCTAATAAATGGAGTAATTAAAGTTCAATGCGTAATGTCGTATATGCAAGTAAAGCTATTGATTTGCCACGCTCGTGGAAGAAACTTGATGAAATTGAAGTAATTTTAACAGAAGATTTCGTTTACGCTATAACTGGTTTTTTGGGAGTTATTATTTCCGGCAATGAAAGTAGTGAAACTATAGAATCAATTAAAGAAAGCGGTTATCCTGTTATTTTATGGGATATTTACGGCAAAGAAAATGATAATAAAGGTTTAACCACTTATTTTTCGTTTAAAATTAAGCCGAAAAAAGAGTTTTTTTTACAGGTTTTAAAAAATTATATTGCTTTTTTAAAAGAAAAAGTAGCTAAACAGCACTTTGAAATCAAACTTAGAGCTCAGGAAATACTTACTCAGGAACTGTTACAAATCGGAGTTGCTCTTTCCGCAGAGAGGAATAACTCAAAACTGCTTCATTATATTGTATCTAAAGCTTGTGAAATTACTAAAGCAGATGCAGGGAGCCTCTATCTTCTGGATAATAATAAAGAGACCGGCGAATCTTCCATGATTTTCAAAATATCGCATAATGATTCAAATAAGACCGATTTCTCGGAATTCCGGATGCCGCTTGTAAAGAAGTCTATATCCGGTTATGTCGCAATAACAGGAACACCATTAAAACTTGATGATGCATACTCAATTCCGCCGGATGTAGAGTATGGATTTAACAAAAGTTACGATATAAAAACAAATTATAGAACAAAAAGCATGCTTACAGTTCCTATGAAAAATTATAAAGATAAAGTCATAGGGGTAATTCAGCTTATAAACAAGAAAAGAAAACGGCATATTATCCTTTCGGACCAGAAAAGTGTCGAAGAAAGCGTAATAACTTTTGATAAACTTGATGAAGAGATCATATTGTCACTCTCTTCTCTTGCGGCAGTAAGCCTTGATAACAACTTTCTTTATAATGAAATAGAAAAACTTTTTGACAGCCTTGTAATCGCTTCGGTAAAAGCAATTGAACAGAGAGATCCTACAACAGGCGGTCATTCTTCAAGAGTTGCTTTATATACAATTGCGCTTGCGGACGCCGTGTCACAAGACAATGACTTTTTTAAACAGATAAACTATTCCGAAGATCAGTTAAAAGGGCTTAAATATGCCTGTCTCCTGCATGATTTTGGTAAAGTAGGAGTAAGAGAAAATGTGCTTGTAAAATCGAAAAAACTTTATCCGGGAATGCTTGAGCATATACACTTACGGCTTGATAATTTAATAAGTAATATAAAAGTAAAAACACTTGAAATGAAACTTATGCTCAATAGAACAGATCCTTCATATAAAGATAAACTCAAGGAACTTGATCTAAAGGAAGCTAATGAGATCGAAAAACTGGAAAAGTATCGGGAAGTTGTTATAAAAGCAAATGAGCCTGCTGTTCTTGACTCAGAGCCTGAAAAAATCTTGTCAGAAATTAAAAATGAAACAGGAACAAGCATTCTTTCCGAAAAAGAATATGAATTTTTGAGTATTAAAAAAGGTAATCTCACAAAAAATGAAAGGGACGAGATTATGTCCCATGCAACCCATACTTATGATTTCCTTAAAAATATTCCATGGCCAGAAAGTATGGAGTGGATACCTGAAGTTGCAAAATCGCACCATGAAACGCTTGATGGCTGTGGCTATCCCGAAGGCAAGCGCAAAGATGAGTTGCCTCTTGAATCCAGATTGATGGCTATTGCGGATATATTTGATGCATTAACAGCCAGCGACAGGCCTTACAAAAAATCAATGCCTGTAGAACAAGCTCTAAAAATAATTGATACAGAAGCAACAAAAGGAAAACTTGACAGAGAATTAGTGGATATCTTTATAAAAAAAGAAGTTTATAAAGCCGCAGAATTGCAGGATAGCAAAATTTAAAAATAACAATGGATTCCGTACTTGCTCCGGCATGAATGACAGAGCAGAATCCGCAACTACCACTTTATATAGTTTCCGCCATAAGTAAGTCCGCCGCCAAATCCAACTGTGATAATATTATCGCCTCTTTGAATAAGATTTTTATCAACAACTTCTGTTAAAGCTATGGGTATTGTGGCAGCAGAAGTATTTGCATAGTTTTCGATATTTATATAGAACTTTTCAATTGGAATAGAAGCTCTGTTAGCGGCTGCTTCTATTATTCTTATATTTGCCTGATGCGGAATAATATATTTTATTGAATCGATCGTAAGATTATTCTTTTCCATTATTTGCAAGATGGTATTTGTTACTGCTTTTACCGCAAAGTTGTAAACCTGTCTGCCATTCATATAAATAAAACATTCTTTGGGATCAGTTACTCCGGGAATAAATGGATGCGCTGTTCCTCCCAACGGTCTTTTTAAAGCATTTTCCCCGCTTCCATCTGCCCTCAAATAAGATGATATTATTTCACTTTTTGACTCACTGTCCTCATTCCCTGAAATCAAAGCAGCGCCTGCTCCATCTCCAAAAAGAACCGCAGTATTACGGTCCGACATATCTATGATCCGGGATAGTACCTCGGAACCTATAACAAGGATATTTTTATAATTGCCTGATTTTATGAAATTTGCCGCTGTCTCTACTCCAAAAACAAATCCTGTGCAAGCAGCGCTAATATCATAAGCGCCTGCATTTTTTGCCCCCAGTTTTTCCTGCACAAGACATGCTGTTGCCGGAAAACCAAGATAATCAGCAGAGCCTGTGCATACAATAATAAAATCTATCTCATCTGCCGTAATTCCACCCTTTTTCATGGCAATTTTGGCAGCTTTTGCAGCAATATCTGAATTATTTTCATTCTCGCCTATAAAATGTCTTTTTTTAATCCCTGTATGGGAGATAATCCACTCATCCGAAGTATCCATTATTTTTGAAAGATCATCATTTGTTACAATTTTATCAGGTACGCAATAAGCAATGGATTTTATGTAAGCTCTGATCATTTTTTCCTCTTATGAAATAAAATTTTATGGAACTATAATTTATATATCTCGAAACCGATAATTATATGAAGTAAAGGCTAAATAAATTAGAAAATGTATATATTTTAGAAAATAAGGTCAATATTTACTGCGATAAATAATTAAAGATTGGAGTAAAAATGGGATATATAGGGATAGTAAATTCAGATGAAGAAATAGGTACCCAAATAATAAGATTATTAAAAGAAGATAATATAGCTAATTATAAAATATTAACATGTGAAGAAGAAATTATTGAATTTATTAGCTTTGAACTTCCTGACCTTGTAATAATCAATTTTAGCGACCCAAATCTGAATATTGAATCAATTATGGAACAAATAAGCCAAGATATATGGGTAAATAATTTTGGAATTATTGGAATACATGATCAGGAAAAAATAACAGAAGAAGCAGTTATGAAGAAATATATAGAATTTAACATACTTACACTGCTTGATACCCTTTTATATAAAATAGTATTAACAAAATGCGCGAAAATAATTCTTGAAAATAAACAACTTTTATTCAATAAGGGGCTTTCGGAGAAATTTTTCGATAAGGATGCCGGTTCTTTGAAAATAGGAAATGATCCTTTAACTGTTTCCATATATGCCGGCCTTACCTCATCTATGCTTATACAAAAAAGTCTCGTAAAACCCGAATCAAGAATGCATATCCAACTGGTTTTTTCCGAGTTGATTATAAATGCTATTGAGCATGGTAACTGCGGAATAACCTTTGATGAAAAAACAGATTTTCTGGAATCAGGCGGAAATATAATAGATCTTATAGTCAAGAAAAATGAAGATCCTGTTATTGCGGCAAAAAAAGTTTCTATAGAGTGGGAGATGTCAAAGGATAAAAGCATTTTTATTATAAGAGACGAGGGCACAGGTTTTAATGTATTTACACTCAAGGATAAGATAAAAAAAGAGGGAGCGTATGCGCTTCATGGAAGAGGTGTAAAAATGGCAAGCTTATTTGCAGAAAGGCTTGCTTATAACAAAAAAGGAAATGCAGTACTTGTGCAAATAAGACATGACAGAGATATATCTCCAAAAGCTCCTGATTCTCTTGCCAGCGAAGAAGTAATAGATGTAAAGAAGGGAGATATAGTTTGCAAAGAGGGAGAATTCGGGGATTCTCTTTATTATATTTCATCGGGAAAATATAGTGTATGGCATGCAAATAAAAAAGTAGGCGAGCTTGATCCCGCAGATATTTTTATAGGGGAGATGGCGTTTTTTCTTAATAATGAAAGAAGCGCTACTGTAGTTGCCGAACTCCACGGAAGAATAATAAAAATTTCACGTAAAAATTTTATCCGGATAATAAAAAAATATCCACAGTATGGTCTTTTTCTTGTCAAACTGCTTTCTGAAAAAATTGTCCGCGCAAATATTGCTAATGCAGGGCTGCAAAATAGTCTTACAAATATGAAACTAACTATATAATTAGTTGTTTATATTTTGTAGAGTAATACAATCTCCTGTCCCCCCTATGCTTCGCTATTTTCAACAAGATGATGGGACGACGAATTATTGCCCCGAGGATTTAATGAAAAAGATATTATATTTGTTTCTTTTAATTTTTATTTTATTTCAATTATCATCATGCAAAAAGAAAAAAGAACAGGCAGAAGAAATGAAAAATCTGGAAGCTATTGTTACTTTTATCTCCGGCGATGCATATGTTTTATCGGAAACCGGAATTCTCCCGGCTGTAATCGGCAATATCCTTAAAGAGGGAGATTCTCTAAAAACAGCATCTGATTCATATATTGAAATTCTCATAACCGGAAATTCCGTTATACGAATGGATGAAAACACGGAACTTTCAATAGAACGGCTTGCATCTGTCGGGACGCATTCGGATATTTCGATGTCGCTCTTGACAGGGTCCATTATTAACAAAGTTGAAAAAATCATTACCCCGCCTGCAGAGGCAGGATCGATAAATTACTCTATAAGAACCCCCAGCGCTGCTTTTGGGGTAAGAGGGACAGAATTTTTGGTATCTTCTTCTGAGACAGAAAAAATTCTTCTTGCTGTAAAATCCGGAAAAGTCCGGATGATTCCCCATTCCGATGTTATTGAAAGGCTAAAAGGGAAAGCTCCTGCAGGAGATGCAAATATTGAAGCTTTTATAAAACTGGCTGAAGAAAGTTTTCCTGTTGTAACAGGAGGAAGCGAGATAACTATAACACCGGATTTGTCGGCAGAAATATTAAAACCGCTTTCACTGGTGGAGAAAGGTCTTGATGATCTTAAAAATGAAAAAATCCCAATGAATGCTCTTCATGAAATTATTTCAAGCTCTTCTGCAACAGCTATATCAGAAGCAGAGAAAACTTTTGCGCTGGTAAAAAGTATTGATAATGCCAATCTTGAAAAACTAAAAATAACAGATTTTATGCAGGTGCATGATAAAAATGAAAAATTTAAAGAAGTTGTTTTTAGAACAAATCCAATAGATGCAAAAATTTATTTTGACAGCAGTTTTATAGGCATTGGTTCCGCAAGCGCTCTTCTGGCAGCAGACCGAACAGTAAAAGTAACTGTTGAACATGAAAAGTATGAGCCTTTTGATAAAGAGTTTGTTATCTCCGAAATTACAGAGAAACCATATATAATCACACTTAAACCAAGAGAGCCGGCAAGAGGTTATTTTGAAATATCTGTCTTGCCGTCTGATGCTGAAATCTACATAGGAAATTCTCTTGCCGGAAGAGGTATGCACACAGGCAGCTATAATCCGGGAACAAGATTAAATGTTTCTTTGCAAAGAAAAGAATATAAGACCGAAGAGTTGTCTGTTGAAATCAAAGAGGGCGAAACAGTAAAAAGAAATATTGCATTACCTGTTCTGCTTGTGCCATATACTTTTGATACAGGATTTGACAAGGTCGACACAATTATCCCTGCAGGGAGAAGCTACTGTACGTTTGTTTCAAGCGGAAATGGTTTTTCTGTTATAGATGCAGAAGGGAAAACTCTGTTTAAAAATAATGATGCTGCGGCAACTGCTCCTGTGTTTGCGGGAAAAAACCTTTTATTTGTATCTGAAAATATTTTTAAAGCAATAGATACAACAAGCTGGAAAGAAGCAGGCAATATTGTTCTGGAACAAGCTCCTTACAGCGCACCTGTTGTTGAGGGAAATTCAATTCTTATAAACAGCGGCGATTCGATTCTTGTTATTGACAACAGCGATTTTAAAATTAGCAGAAAAATAAAAGTGCCGGATAGCGTTGTTTCATATCCGTACTTATCCAATAACAGAATTTTAGCAGTAACCGACAAGGGAGTTCTTCAGGTTTTTGGACAGGAGGAGACTCCTCTTTCCTCAATTCCTGTAACATTGGGAAACCCGGGCGGGGTAAGCATTGCGATGAGTAATAACCTGGGATATTTTGCCAGTCTGAATGGCTCCATAAACGCTATTGATCTCCAGACAGGCAATTTACTTTGGGGAGGAAAATTCCAGCCCAATGCATCCGGCGAGCTGCCGCATATTAGCGCATCTGATCGCGGGATTATACTCTTTTCCAATAATACTCTGAAATTTTTTAAGCCTAATGGAGAAGAAATAAAAGAGATAGAAAAAGTAAAAAGTTTCTGTCTGGGTGAAAACTCCCTTATTTACGCTGCTTCGGAAAATGGAAGGATTACAGCATATAATCCAACAACCGGTCTTGCTGTAAGATATGCAGATACAGCTCTTCCTGTTGAAAGCATTGTTTACAAAGATGGAAAAATTCATGCGGCAACTGAAAATGGAAAATATGTTATTATAAATCCTTTAGCATTTGGGCAGTAACCACATGTTTCTGCAAATATTGCATCCGCACTGCGCATTGTACTCGAAAATTGCAGAGTCGGTCAGCGCCGCGAAAACCAAAAGAGCGATATCCATGTCGCGGCGCGGTACGTGTCATCCTTGACACAGCCTCGCGCTAGTCCTCACCGAGATGCTGCGGAGACGCGCTCGCTGTCCGCCTTCCTGCTTTGCCCACAAACTCTATGCTAAACTGCATTGCTGCTTCCGGCATGCCCAAACAGTTTGGGTACAAAAATGTTGCTTATGGTAAAATTCATCATCAGTACATCAGTATAAAATCAGCATCTGTAGACATTTGGGCTTTAAACCAATATTATAAACTATTGGGGGAAGTCCGCTATGGAAAATAATAAACTTGAAATATATAACTCTAAAGAAGAGTACTTAAGCGATCTTGAGAAAAGAGGTAAGTTGCCCGAAGGTTTTAAAACTTCGGTTATTTCCATGGAATTTTTCCCTGCAGAAAGGCCGGTCAAGAAACCTCTTCCAATGAGGCTCTCTCTTTTAATGCTCGATAAACCCACCTCTGTTTTTGGCGCTGCGTTTACAAGAAATAAATGTCCGGGCGCTCCTGTAATAATAGGCAAAGCAAGGCTTATGTCCGATAAAGTTCGGGGAGTCATTATCAATAATAAAGTATCTAACGTATGTACAGAAACAGGTGTTGAGGATTCGACCATGCTGCTTGAGCATCTTGCGAAAGAGACAGGCTCTTCATCGCAGGAATTTTTCCCCTCCTCAACAGGGATTATAGGCTGGCAGCTTCCTGTCAAAGATATGGTAAAAAATATTCCACGCCTTGTTGGCGAGCTTGCTCCCGGGACAGGGGTAAATCTTGCAAAAGGGATAATGACAACAGATTCGTATCCAAAGCTTCGCTCCGCAGATGTGGGGGATGGGAGAATTGTTGCTGTAGCCAAAGGCGCGGGAATGATAGAGCCTAACATGGCTACAATGCTATCTTTTATAATGACAGATATTTCAATGGAAAGAGATACCATAAGGGATATTTTAAAAAGAGTTGTTGAAAAAACATATAATTCTATTTCTGTGGATGGAGACCAGAGCACAAGCGATACTGTAATTATAATGAGCTCCTGTACAAAGAAAAAAGTTCCGGAAAAAGAATTTGAAGAAGCGCTATTTAAAGTTTGCTCAGACCTTTCGGTTGATATAGTACGAAATTCAGAAGGGTGTGGTCATGTTGTAAAAGTTTCTGTAAAAGGCGCATCTGATTATGTGGCAGCAAGGAATTTTGGAAAAGCAGTTCTCAATTCTCCACTTGTTAAAACTGCAATATTTGGCAATGATCCAAATGTGGGAAGAATACTCTCTTCAATAGGAGATTACGCAGGCAATAATAACCTAGCGCTTAACAAAGAAAAGATTTCGCTTTTTATTGGCGGCGAAGTTATTTTTGAAAAAGGGGCTTTTAGGCTGGATCAGGAAAAAGAACTAAGACTGGTAGATTATCTTAAATCAAGGGTTCTTGATTCTGATCATAAAGAATTTCCCAGCCACAACAATACTGTTGATATTGATGTAATTCTTGGTTCTGCAAGTGGCAGCGCAACAGTATTTGGGTGCGACCTTTCCAATGGATATGTGCGGGAAAATTCAGATTACAGATCATAATTATGGTCTCTCTATAATGGAGCATATAAGTGAATAGCACTCTTGATAATCTTGCTGATATTTTTAATAAACTCGATAAAGCAAAAAAATATTTTCTTGAAACTATTATTGACGGTGAGTTTCTCTATGACCGCCTTATGGTAGCCTATATAACCGGAGGCCATGTTTTAATAGAGGGAGTTCCGGGCCTTGCAAAAACAAGATCAGCAAAAGCGCTTTCGGAAATCGTAGGAGCTGATTTTTCAAGAATTCAGTTTACTCCCGATCTCCTTCCGTCAGATATTACCGGAAACCTTGTTTTTATTCCGGTTACAGGAGAATTTACCGTAAGGAAAGGGCCTGTTTTTTCCGGCGTTGTTCTTGCAGATGAGATCAACCGCTCTCCTGCCCGCGTTCAGTCTGCCCTGCTTGAGGCAATGGAAGAACGGCAGGTCACAATAGGGGAATCAACACTTAAGCTCCCGAATAATTTTTTTGTAATCGCAACACAAAACCCCATAGAGCAGGAAGGGACATACAGACTGCCGGAAGCCCAGCTCGACAGATTTTTAATGAAACTGGATACTCTCTATCCTTCGCACGATTCTGAGCTTAAAATTCTTTCTTTGCATGATAAAGAAGAAAAAATATTCCCTGCATTCAAAGATAAAATTACGCAGGAAGATGTCGCAAAGCTTTCAGAAGCTGCTGAAAGTATAATGCTAAGCGACGATATAAAAAAATATATTGTGGATATTGTAAGAGAGACAAGGAAAAAAAATAAGTATATTGAATTTGGCGCATCGCCGAGAGCATCAATAGGAATAATGAGATGCGCGCGCATAAAAGCGCTTTTGGAAAAACGTAAATTTGTTACTCCAGATGATGTAAAAGAAATTGCTCCGGATATTTTAAGGCACAGAATTATAAGAAGTTTCGAAGCAGAAGCAGAAGGGGCAGATTCCAATATTATTGTTTCTACCATACTTGGTACTGTAAAAACTCCATAAAATGAACAAGAAAGAAATTCTTTCTGAAATAAAAAAAATTGAAATTGTGATCAGAAAACGTCTGAGCGGGAACTCTGCCGGATTCTACATCTCTGCCTACAAGGGTAATGGCGTAGAGCTGGAGGGAATTAAGGAATACTCGGATGAAGATGATTTCAGGCTAATCGACTGGAATGCTTTTGCAAGAACAGGCAGGCCATATACTCTTGTAATGCAGGAAGAAAGAGAGTTGGAACTTTATCTTATTGTAGATGTTTCCGAATCTATGGGGGGCGGCGGGTCTCTTTATCCTGCAAGAAAAACAAAATTGGAAACAGCTGCTGTTGCTGCGGCAGTACTTGGGCTTTCTGCTGCTTCAAGCCGGGATAGAACAGCAGCCATTCTTTTTTCCGGCAAGGTCGAAGAGACAGTAATGCCCGCCTCGGGCAGGGGACATATTTTTTCAATAGCGGAAAAAATAATAGACTCAATTCCCATGTGTGAAGGTTCAAACCTTGAAGCAGCGTGCAGGGCTCTCCCTAAAAGTTTCAGGAAAAAGGGAATATGTATAATAATTTCAGATATGGAATACGATATGCCCTGGCAAACTCTTTTGCAAATTTCTTCACGGGCTGAAACTGCAATTTTTCGCATACGAGACAATCTTGGAAGCAGTTTTTCTGCGACCATAGAGCCGGAAATAGAAAATCGGAATTTCTTTTCCTATGAATCCGAAGGAATGGACCCTTGCGGCTATTTTTATTTAAAAAGAAAAAAGAGAGGACGCATATCTTCTGGCAACATGCCTTTGGTTGGTATTTCTTCTGTTGGCATTTCTTCTTCTATAGAAAACAGCGACAAAGATTTTTCAGAGGCAACAAAATTTAACATCCCTCTTGTTGATATATCTACAAGCGATAATATCGTTGAAAAAATAAATACCTTTTTTAAATTAAGGAAAAGATGAGAAAAATATTTTTGTTTCTGTTTATTTTAACTGCCTTATCTCTTTCCCAATCTTTTTCCCAGGAATCAAGAGGAACTATTTTAAGTTACACTTTAAATCCAACTCCTTTAAAAACAGGCGACAAAGGGTTTATCAGAATCAAGCTTGCCAACGATCTAATATCTTCAGACAGAGGTACAATATCAATTAAAAATAATCAGTGGTTTCATGTTGAAGATATAAAAATAAACCATGAGGAAAATGAAATCCTTATCTGGTTTGTACCTCTTGATCCCGCGCTTTCTACTTTTCCTGATTTTATAATAGGAGATAAAATCTATTCGGGAATTCCTCTTTCTGTAAAATCAAGGCTTGGAAATTCGAATTCGCTAAATCTTCTTGGCGGAAAAGTTTTTTTGCCATGGACAAGGCTCTTGTTTGCAGCAGGCTTTACATTATTGGTTTTATTTTTGTTTTTATTTTATTATGTAATTAAAATAGTTCCCAGAAAAATAAGAAAAACAGTTATTTTAAAAAGCAACACATTTAAAAGAAAGCATTTACTAAGAAAAATGTCGAAAATGATTCTCCGGTTAAGCAAATATGAAAAAACCGATTATATAAAAAGATTTGTAAAATTATTAAAAGAATATCTTGAAATCGCTACAAGTAAAAAAACAACTTGTTTTACAACCAAAGAAATAATTGCAGCATTTCCCGAAGCTCCATCAAAAGAACTTGTTTTTCTAGATTTTATCCGCTTTGGAAATGGCGCTGTTGATTCCAAAATAATTACAGAAGCATCGGGAACTGTTTATGATTTTGCGCTAATGCTTGAAGGGGCTGCAGGAGAGAAAAAAATATGATATTTGAAAATCCTGTAATGCTCTTATTGATTCCTCTTGTTATATTTGCCATCTGGTTTTCATATAAAAGAAAAAACAGGGGAGGTGTAATATTATCTTCTCCGGATAAATATTATATTGAAAAAAATAAGGCAAAATCAAAATTCACCAAAGAAAATATTTTGTTTGGTTTAACCAATTATTTCTTTTGGCTCTCGCTGCTTTTGATTGCTTTTTCTTTTTCAGTTCCGGAAGTTGTAAAGAAAGATATAAAACATCTTTCCGCAGGCAATGATTATTTTATACTGCTTGATGTTTCTCCGAGCATGATTATAGAAGAAGAGGCAACCGGTAATGTTGATGGAAGAACAGGCAGCAAAACAAGGCTTGATAAAGCCAAAGAAGCTGCTGAAT
>WRFK01000002.1 GCA_009778835.1 Spirochaetaceae bacterium | reverse complement strand
TTCTTGAAAAATATCTTATAAAACCAAAACATATTGAAATACAGGTTATTGGAGATAATTACGGAAACATAGTGCATTTTTTTGAAAGAGACTGTTCAATACAAAGGCGGCATCAGAAGGTGGTTGAGTTTGCCCCCTCTATTGCGATTTCGGAAAAATTGAGGGAACAGCTTTGCAGCGATGCAATCAAATTAACAAAGCAGGTCAACTACAGAAATGCAGGAACTATTGAATTTTTGGTTGACCAGCAGGGAAATTACTATTTTATAGAAGTGAATCCGCGCCTTCAGGTTGAACATACAGTAACAGAACTTATAACAGGAAGAGATCTTGTTCAACTACAGATAAAAGTTGCGGAAGGATATAAATTAAGCGATCCTGAAATAGGAATAACTGATCAGAGCTCAATCAAAAGGAGTGGATATGCGATCCAGTGCAGAATAACAACAGAAGATCCTGAAAATCATTTTGCTCCGGATATTGGAACCCTTAAAGCATACAGATCTCCCGCAGGATTTGGAGTAAGGCTTGATGCCGGTAATGCATTTACCGGAGCAAGGATAACATCTTCGTATGACTCGCTTCTTGTAAAACTTACAGGATGGGGACTTACTTTTGAAAAAGCAACACAAGTTATAAATAGATCTCTTATTGAGTTCAGGATAAGGGGAGTAAAAACAAACATCCCATTTCTTGAGAATGTCGTAAAAGATCCTATTTTCCTTGCGGGTAACTGCGATACATCGTTTATAGATTCGAATCCAAATCTTTTAATAGGGAAAAAGAAAAAAGACAGGGCAACCAAGCTGCTTAATTATCTTGGCGATATAACAGTAAATGGCCAGGAAACTGTCAAGAAAGTTGCTGTAAAACCCTCTTTCAAAGAAGCAATAGCTCCTGAAATTTCAAGCAGCGCAGTAAGGCCTGCCGGAAGCAGGGATCTTTATAAAAAACTTGGAACGCAAAAATTTATTGAATGGATACTTGCGGAAAAGAAACTACTTATTACAGATACCTCAATGAGGGATGCTCATCAGTCTTTGCTTGCAACAAGAGTAAGAACCCATGATTTATTAAAAATAGCAGAACCTGTTTCTCATCTTGCATCAGATCTTTTTTCTCTTGAAATGTGGGGAGGAGCTACTTTTGATGTTGCATTAAGATTTCTCAAAGAATCTCCGTGGGAAAGATTGCATCTTTTAAGGGAAAAAATTCCAAACATACTGTTCCAGATGCTTTTAAGAGGCTCCAATGCAGTAGGATACACAAACTATCCGGATAATGTTGTAGATAGATTTGTAAAGGAAGCTGCTGATTCGGGAATTGATGTTTTCAGGATTTTTGATGCTCTTAACTGGACAAAAGGGCTTGCTGTTGCAATCGAAGCTGTAAGAAAATATGACAGAATATGTGAAGCGACTTTCTGCTATACCGGAGATATTACAGATCCAAAGAAAGATAAATATCCCCTTGAATATTATGTAAAGATTGCAAAAGAGCTTGAAAAAATGGGTGCCCATATTTTAGGCATAAAAGATATGGCAGGGCTTTTAAAACCCATGGCTGCGACAAAACTTATAAAAGCCCTCAAAGAAGAAGTAGGCATTCCCGTGCATCTTCATACGCATGATACTTCCAGCAACGGAGGGTCTACATTGCTAAGGGCAGCAGAAGCGGGCGTAGATATCGTAGATGCCGCAATTGCGTCAATGTCCGGGCTTACTGCTCAGCCGAATCTTAATGCTCTTTGCGCAGCGCTTGAAGGCTCAGACAGGGATCCTAAAATTGACATTTCGGGTCTTAACACTATTTCAAACTACTGGGAAACCGTAAGGAGTTATTATTTTACATTTGAGTCTGGTCTTAAAAGCGGAACAGCAGAGGTTTATTATCATGAGATACCAGGTGGTCAATATTCCAATTATAAGCCAATGGTTGAAGGACTTGGACTGGGGCATAAGTGGGAAGAATGTAAAAGGATGTACCATGATGTTAATATGCTTTTTGGCGATGTAATAAAAGTAACACCGTCTTCCAAGATCGTTGCGGATATGGCAATGTTCCTAGTCAAGAATAATTTAACAACAAATGATGTTATTTCAAAAGCTCCTGAACTTACATTCCCGCAATCTGTTATTGATTTTTTTAAGGGGATGATCGGTCAGCCATACCAGGGTTTCCCCGCAGATCTTCAAAAGGCAATATTAAAAGGGGAGCGCCCCATAACCTGCAGGCCCGGAGAACTTCTTGATCCAGCTAATTTTGAGGAAGAGAGAAAGAAGCTTGAAGAAACAGTGGGGCATCCTGTAAATGATAAAGACCTTATGTCGTATCTTTTATATCCTCATGTTTTTATTGAATATGACAGGCATATTGAGAAATACGGAAGCACATCTGTAATACCAACGCCTGCATTTTTCTATGGCCTGGATGCCGGAGAAGAAATTACTGTTGATATAGATATGGGCAAGACGCTTATAATAAAACTCAATGCAGTGGGAAGTTCTCAGGCAGATGCTTCAAGGCATTTGTACTTTGAACTTAATGGTCTTGCAAGGACTGTTACTGTTAAAGATAAATCTCTTGAGAGTACGGTTGTTACAAGAGCCAAGGTTGATAAATTTAACAAACGCCATATTGGCGCGCCAATGCCCGGAAAAGTTTTTAAACTTCTTGTTAAAGCCGGTAATACAGTTGAGGTAGGGGATGTTGTTGTTGTTACAGAAGCAATGAAGATGGAAACAAATATAAAGGCAACTGTCCCCGGTAAAGTAAAGGATATTCTTTGTGAACTTGGGGATGTTATTGAAAAAGACGATCTCCTTGTAGTGCTTGAGTAAATTGTTTTGACTCTATCCCGGCTATAAGCGCCGGGATACATTTTTACTCTTCTTGCTGCGCTATCTTCAATTCAGGAGAAATAAAAAGTGAACGATAAAATATTTTATAACAATAAAGGGGCAGAGCTTTCTGCATTGGGAAAATATGATGAAGCAGAAGCAAATTTTAAGCTGGCTCTTGAACTTGCTCCCGGTGATTATTTTGTCCTATACAACATTGGTTTTGTGCTTTTAAAAAAAGGGGATAAAAAAGAATTCAAGAAATGGTTTGACCTTGCTTTTGATAATGCAAGCATGTCAACAACTCCTGATGCGCTTAATTTGAAAAGAGTTCTTGCTCTTGATTGCGGGCTTGCCTGTTTTGATGCAGAGCTTTATAGCGAAGCTGAAAAATATTATGATATTGCATTTTCTCTTGGCGAATCTTCTGCGGAATATTGGAACAGAACAGGTGTTCTCTCTTTTATAACAGAAAAATATGAAAAAGCAAAAAAGTGTTTTGAAAAAGCAGTGAGCCTTGAGCCGGAGCATGCAGATGCATTGTATAATCTTGCAGATACTTATGATGAACTTAACCTGCCTGAAAAAGCTTCTGATACAAGAGCCAAATATTCCGCGCTGGTTGACGGCATGTAAAATAGATCTATTTATTGTCAGGAAACTCTTCGATACAATGTTCTTCTATAACTCTCATCTCTTTCCATTTGCCTTTGATAAAGCGTAAAAGAAAATTAAGGCCAAGCAGAGAGATATATATTGTAGCGATTGCCCATGCTTCGTAAATTCCCTTATGAATGTAAAATATTGAAAGATATGATGGAAGCACAAATACCAAAAATGATAATACCAAATTACTTGTCATTACATATTTTGTATCACCTGCTCCTTTTAGCGCAGATGCAAAAAGAAGATTGAATGAATCAAACAATGTATATACTGCGACAAACTTAAGAAGAACTCTGCACAGCGCTCTTATGGATTCGCCGGAAGAAGGATCTGCGGATATCAAAAAGGGGGTAATAAAAATATCTGGTATTATAAAAAGGAGTATTGCTATAGATGTCATGTAGGTAAAAGAAAGATGAAATCCACTCCATACGCATCTTATTGATGCCGCAGGGGTTTCCCTTCCCTGGTTTTGCCCTACAAGAATGGATATTGCCATACCAAGCCCTATCATTGGCATAAATGTTATGCTGTTGATCGAGAATGATATATTGGAGGCAGCCAATACTTCTTTGCCAAGCGAGCCAAGAAAGAGGGAGAATAATGTAAAAGCGGAAATATCAAGAAAGAAGTGAGTGCCGCTTGGTATGCCAAATTTTATTAGCCTTAAAAAAAGTTTTTTATCAAACCGGAATCCGGAGATTACTTTATATTTGTCATTATTTTTTTTATTGAATATCAAAATTATATAAATTGTTACTGATAATACAGGACACAGCGTTGTTACTATGGCAGCGCCTGCTATGCCAAGTTCGGGAAATCCAAACTTGCCAAATACCAGAGGATAAGTGAAAATAATATTGAACAATGTTGCTGTAAGATTTACCCACATTATGGGCCAGGTGTTGCCAAGGCCGGATTTAAATCCTGCAAGAACATTTGCAAGAATTGCCGGGAATGCTCCGTAGCACAGTATTCTTAAATAAGTCACTTCGAGTTTCTGCACTGCCGGGTCATGGTTCGCAAGATTGAATAAAAACGGAGCAACCGGAATCAACAGGAAAACCGCAATTCCTCCGAATATTGCAAGATATATCCCCTGCCATAATGATGGTCCGATTTTTTGCGGATATCCTGCCCCTTTGTATTGCGCTACAAATGTACTTACATATCCTGCTGTTCCCAGAAAAAAACTCAATAAAGTAAAGCTAAGCATACCTGCGGGCATTGCTGCTGCTATTGCTTCTGTTGAATACCATGAGAGAAACATCCTGTCAATAAAAGTTTGAAGCGACCAGCTCCCTGTACTTATTATCAATGGAATTGCTATTGTAAGTATTTCCCTGTAGCCATTGGGTTCTCTCCATCGTTTTATTACAGTATCAAGTAAAATTTTCATAAAGTAGTTTAGCGCCTTTTGTTTTTTAGCTTAGCATAAGAATAATAAATAACATTTTTGGGATAATAGCAACAGAATTGTGTCCGAAAACTATTTAGATATCCACCTCTATTATCATAGAAGATATCTATATCTACCTCTGTTATCATAGAAGATATCTATATCTACCTCTGTTATCATAGAAGATATCTATATAAACATCTATATATATAGAAGATATCTAAATTAAGATTGCCCTCCTGCAAGTGCATGGTTTACAGAAGTTATGCTGCAAAATCCGCAAATAAAATAAAAAAAGTTAATAAAAAATAGAATCAAATAAAAAAAACCCGCAGTTAAAGTTCTAAAACATAAAAAGGAAAGGCTTATGCGCGGTTATAAAAAAATAGTTACAGTAGTTGTTCTTTTAATATATGTATCATCAATGCTTCCGTTCCCCATATATTCAGAAGAATATCCGCTGCTGGTGCTGGAAAGCGAAGAGGTGGAAATAAAAGCAGGCGAAGGGGGGATAATAAAGTTAGAGGGGGTGAGCATAGAGATCCCGGCAGGTTCCCTTGATAAAGATACCTTGATAACCATAAAAAGATTAATAAAAACCCATGATACAGGAGAAGAATTAAAAAATGCAACAGCAGGAGGAGGGGGTTATAAGTTTTTACCTGCCGGGACAAAGTTTAAAAAAGAAGCAGTAATAAGGATGAGTTATGACCCTGCTCTGCCGGAAGATCAGGTAAATAATTTACGAACTTATTTTTATGACAAAAAAGAATCAAGATGGAAGTCCCTTGAAATAATAGATATAGACAGGAGCAGCCATGAGGTAGTAAGTGTGACAAATCATTTTACAGATATGATAAACGCGACATTGACACTGCCTGAAAGCGCCAGTCCATTGCGGTTTAACATCAACAGCATAAAAAATCTTGAAGCAGCAAACCCGGGAAACGCCATAGGAAAGATTGAAGGGCTTGAGGGTGTAAGTACAGGAAGCGCAAGTTTTAGAATTGCCTTAAATATCCCGGGAGGAAGGAGAGGCATGTCGCCGCAAGTAGCAATTAGCTACACAAGTGACGGAGGCGTAGGGATAATGGGCAAAGGTTTTGATCTTTCTGCTGGAGGGAGCATAAGCACAGATACAAGGTGGGGGCTGCCAAAGTATGATGGTGCGGATGATTATCTTTTGGATGGGGTAAAGCTAAGGCTGGCAAGGAGTGTTGGGGGAGTAGATGAGTACGGGTCCGAAAGGGAAGCAGAGTATGAAAAGATAGAGCGGCTAAGAAGCTCTGGGGACTACTGGGTAGTAACAGGGAAGAATGGAACCAAAAGGCTCTATGGGGCAAGCGATAGTTTAAACAGTTGGGCAGGCTCAGGTGCAGGGAAAAAATATATATGGTATCTGGAGAGGGAAGAAGATATATACGCAAACAGTGTTGTTTATAAATATGAAAGGGATAGCGGCTATGTGTATTTAAAAGAGATAAGCTACACAGGGAAAGAGAATGAGGAAGGATCTTACAGGATAATCTTTAATTATGCTTCAGAGAGAATAGACGAACGAATAGATGGCCGCGGAGGTTATCTAAGTGTGCAAAAGAAACTCTTAAAAGAGATAAGGGTACAGTATAAAGAATATTTGCTAAGAAGCTACGAGCTTGAGTATGAAGAAGACATTTTCCATCGTGTAAACCAGCTTGTAAAATACAGGGAAGTATCCGGCGATGGGCGGGCGAAGTTTTATGAATACAGTTTTGATTACGAGAGAATATTGCCAAATGCCAAAGGAGAGTATGAGATATACGGAGCTCAGGAGGAGTGGAGCCTTGACAAAGGACTGCAT
The DNA here is from genome assembly GCA_009778835.1 of Spirochaetaceae bacterium. Classification (GTDB taxonomy): domain Bacteria; phylum Spirochaetota; class Spirochaetia; order CADAEX01; family CADAEX01; genus WQTU01. Next base: position 22,787 of record WRFK01000002.1, on the reverse strand, counting down.
GTGCAGCAAAGCGTAAACTCCGGGTTTGACGGATCAGGTTCAATCGGCGCAGGTATAGGGACTAAAAAATATGATCTAAGAGTAGGAGGCGGAGGAAGGGCATCTTCAAACAGCGGAGAGAGCCAGACGATACATACTCTTGTTGATATAAACGGTGATGGTTTGCCTGACAGTGTAGTAAAAAAATCAGGAGGACTTGAGATAAGGCTCAATGATGGAAATAATAAATTTGGAAACCCGACAGAAGTAAGAATAAATTTTCCGGGAATAAATGCAGAAGAGACAAAAAGCACAAGCACCGGGTGGAATATCTACGGAGGACTTGGAAGCCCGCCCGGAAGTGTAAAAGCCGGAGTTAGCTATGCAAGCACAAATCAGAAAGGGTCTGCAGAATCAAGCACAGCATTTGTGGATGTAGATGGGGATGGCCTTATCGATATAGTGATAAGCGGAGAGGATTATTATTATAAAAATATAAGTGATGGAAAAGAGATTAAGTTTAAAGAAGAGAAGTGGTTTAATGTTGGATATGGTGTTGTATCCGATGCAGTTGAACAATTAACAGATGAAGAAAAAAAAGAGTATGACAAGAGATTTTATCAGCAGTCGTTGCTGCGGGGATGGAAAGCAGTAAAGCCTGGCCTTTTAGAGATAGGCCAGAGTGTAAGAGCAGTAGCTCCCTCTAATTTAAGCGGAGATGGAATAGCAGCTAAAAGTTATAAGGGGAATGAAGCTCCTTTCAGTGTAATGGAAATAAATAGAAGTGAAAGCAGTAAAACAAGCTTGGGGAAAGAACTCGCAATAGGAGAAGGGGAGTATCTTTATTTCCTGAGTAATGCAGGAAAAGATACAGTAGGAGATGATGTGATCTGGAATATCAAAATAAGGTATAAAGAGATAATGCCCTATTTTGATATGCAAAAAGGAATTGTGTATAAGCCGAAAGAAGAAATATTTAGCAATGGAGAACTAGCAGATAAAAACCTGGAAACAATTTATAACAGGACCCTGTATGACGACGGAGGAGATGGAGGGGGTTATGTAACATGGTATCAATATACTCTAAAGCTTAACTGGGAAAGCGCAGCAGGAGGAAATTACGATTATATAATTGGTTATCTAAAAGAAAACGGGCTTTTTATACCAGGGAGAATAAAAGGAGAAGACTTTAAAGGGATCGAAAGAGTTCTCGGCACAGTAACAGACATTGGAGAACTAAACAGCTATTATGATGCCTTATTGAAATATTATATCTATGATGTAAATAGCGATGAATACTTACTGAATAACAGAAACAAAGAATCTTTTAATTCAAGCAGCAGCGGAGTTAGAGAGTGGAAAGAGATAGAGGATAAAATTGCGCAGGCTATAGGAAAATGTTCTGCAGAAGAAAGGGATAAGCTGCTTTCATATAAATGGGATGATGGAAAATATTATGAAATAAAAAAAGAAAGCGGAAAGAGTTATATAGAGATTAAAGGATTGCCTTTAGCCATAGAGACAGATGGACCGGGAAACAAGAAAAATGGAAAAATGGTTCTTGACAATATAGAAGGGAAAGAGCTTTCAATATCGCCTGATTATAAAACAGTATATATAGATGAAGCTGTCTATAGCGCGGAAGGGACAGGTGCAGCAGGAACAAAGGATAATAAAGCCTTATTGGTCATAACAGTACCTATAAGACATAAAGATACAATTTTATATAAGCAAGTATATAATTTTAGCGGATATGAAGGGATATCAAACATTGTTGAAGAAGAAGATCTTAAAAAGGTACAGGAAAAAGTCCAGACTCTAAATTACACGCTTGCAAATTATAGTGTAATAACAGTTCAAAGAATGATTGGTATAGAAGATTCGCTTAGTGAAGACGATTACCAATTATTTTTAGGTTATTACGAAGAGCCTGTAGCTGGGGTAGAAGCTGATTATATTATAATAGAAGATTTAACAGCTCTTGAAAAATTGGAGCTGGAAAAGATATTGGAAAAACTGGCGTGGTTTGATTTTTTAAGAGAACTGTTTCCGTATTATGAAAAGAAAGAAGATGGAAAGTATTATCTTAAAACAAAATACCAGGGGTTGCTCTCTCTTTCAGCCGGGATGAGCGTGTCACTGATAAGTTCTAAAATAAATGAATTGATTGTCCAAATAAATAACCTAACAGCAGAGATAAGCGCTCTTCCAGATGGATTGGAAAAAGAAGAACTTGAAACAAAGAAAATTCTTTTGGAAGAAGACAAGTTGAAATGGGAAAATGTAAAAGAACTTGTATCTGCCGGCATGGAGATGGGAAAAGACAGGTGGTTAAGTGTAGGTAAAAATATTATTTACTATCATGACGGTCTATATTCTTTGGAAAATAATGGAAGCGTTGGGAATATAAAACAGTTGTATCTGGAAAATAATAATTTTATATATAAAGAAAAAGAGATAAGAAATTGGGACAGCGGTAAAGATTATAGTGTAGCAGACCTTGTAAGAAGTCCTCTAAGCTATGAATATGAAGAGTTTTTTTATGATGAAGAAGGAGTAAAGACAGGAGAGAAAGAACTGGTTAGGGTTGAGATGGAAGTAGAAGAGCTTCTGTACGGAGGAATAAATAATTGGTATTACGGGCTATGGCTTGGGAATCAGGAAGGAGAAAATAGTTTTAGCCAGTCGCTTCTAAGAAAACAAAAAGAAGATGCCTTAACAAGATATAGTAGCGAAGATCAGATGGAGCAAAAAAGCGAGAGCGTAAAAAATAATCCCGAAGGTTTTGAGGAAGAGGCAAGGCAGTCTGTATATATGAAGGTGAGCGCCAATGTGTATGGGCAAATAGATTACGGTTATGATGCAGAGGGATTGGAAGATATTATTCTTGATATTTCGGAAGGTGATAAGCAGATAGAGGTAGATGAAGATACAAGAAATGTAATGGATGGTGAGTATAAAAAAAGCGAGGCTCTTGAAAAAGATTTTTTAATAGGAACAGTATCAACAGTAGTAAAAAGCTCACTGGAATATACTGGAGATGAACTTGTAACAATGACGCGTGAGTTAACCTATGCTCCGTATATAAAAGGGGACTTTATCCACACAAGCAGGTTTGGCGGCAGCAGCTATTATGAGATAGATGGGATAAAGGGCTCGCAGTCCGGAGGCTCTTCTTCCTATGGAAGCTCCATGACAATGGTAAAAATAAGGAAAAGCAATAACGAGAACAAAGAAACAACAAAGGGGGCAAATATAAGCCTGCCTGCCAGAAATGTATCAAACATAATTGAAGGGTTCAGGCATATTACAACAACTTCTGTTGGAGCAAGCGGCAGCTATAGCGATAACAATGGTTCTTCCAGGATGATACAAAGTTATCAGGATGTAAACGGAGACGGGATACCAGATATAATACAGAAGAACGGAAATAACATAACTGTAACACCGGGAAACGCTTCTGGTTTTGGAAACCCCTATACCATAAAAGGGGTAAGCGGAGATTTAAGCAGAAACATAAATAATGCGACTGGCTATGGCGGCTCTGTAAACGGAGGGACTTCTATTTATATGGAATATTCATCCGGAGGGTGGGTAAAAACAGCAAATGTGAGCGGAAGTTCTTCAAACAGTTATAACTATACAAGCGGAACAAGCGACCAGATGGCAGGCTTTATAGATATAAATGGAGATGGCCTGCCTGACTATGTAGATGGCGGAACACTAATCTTTAATACCGGAGAAAACTTTTTAACCTCAAGTCATGCGTCGTATTCTCTTTCCGGTATTTACAAAACTGAAAACACAAGCCTTGGGCTTTCAATACCTTTGTCAGGCAAAAGTGGTGAAAGCGTAGGACAAGGCAATAATACAGAGATCAATTATGCAGTAGGTGGAGGCCTTAGCTATTCTGTTTCAATGAATAGCACTAAAGAAAAGTTAATAGACATAAATGGAGACGGCCTGCCTGATAAAGTAATAAAATCAGGAGAGCATTTTATTGTATTCCTTAATCTGGGAAGCTGCTTTAGCGATACGCCTATAATGATAGAAGCAAAAAACTGGAATCTTTCAGGAGACAAAACAGAGCTTGTAACAAAGACAGATGGAAATCTTTTAGTCTCTGCTGTAAGTAAATTACCAATAGTGGGTAAAGTTGCGAATGGCACCGGGCTGCTAGATAATATAACAGGAGGCATACAAGTAAATCCTCTTGCGCTGGATGATAAGTATTTTAATGTAATTGAAGGAAGCAGTTCTGTAAGCACAGGTATAAACGGAACTTTAAAACTTGACCTTAACATATCTATCAGGATACCTGTACCGATTTTAAAACTATATCTAAATCTAACTGCATTTAGCGGAGGGGCAGGTATAAACGGCGGAGCATCTATTAATTCCGTATCTGTAGAAATGAGAGATATAGATGGCGATGGTCTTGCTGACCGGGTAATAAGAATCCCTGCTACAGGGCGCATATATGTGCAGCGTAACCTTGCGGGAAAAGCAGGGCTGCTAAATAAAGTAACACTACCTCAGGGGGGAGAGTATAATCTCTATTACCAAAGAGAAGGGAACACCTGCCACATGAGCCAATCAAAGTATGTGCTTTCAAAAGTAGTAATGGATGATGGCTGCCTGAAAGAAGGAAGAATTAAGCTAAGCCATGGAGAGAACCATGTGTATATAGTAGAGTATGAATATCATGACGGCTACTACGACAGGGGAGAAAAAGAGTTTTACGGATTTAGTAAGGTAATAACAAAATATCCCGATGGACAAAAAAAAGAGACCTTTTATGCCATGCCTTTGGATAAGGGATTAAACAGGGATAAAGTATCTGCCTCGTATTACAAGAAAGGGATGGTAGAAGAAGAGATAGTTTACTCTGCTGAAGGAAAAGTATTTAAGCAAACAATATACTCGCTGGACAATAGCCCTCATAGAAGAGTAATAAGAGAAGAGAGCAGTCAATATGATTTGTTAAATACCAATGAGAAACTCTTCAACAGGGTAGAATATACCTATGGAAGCTTTGGAAATATAATACATATAAATAATGAATGGAAAGAGAGCGCAGGTCGCGATAAGAGATTATATGCAAATATAGAGTATAACTTTAACAACAGCACAAGATACCTTCATAGCCACCCTACAAAGATAGAAGTTTATGACAAAGATCATAATCTATTAAGAAAAAGAACAGGCGCATATAACAGCAGCACAGGCTCGCTAATGGCGCTAACCCAATATGATGGTGATAAGGAGAGCTTAAGCGAACTAACCTGGGATTCATACGGAAACTTAAAGAGTATAAAAGATTCCGGCGGCGCTACAATAATTTATGAGTACGACTCTCTCTTAACCCAGTATGTTACGGAAATAAAAGTAAAAGGGTTTGCTACAGAAGAGTATAGCTCTTATATGGATTGGGATATAAGGTATGGAAGAAAGATAGGGGAAAAAGAGGAGAGCGGAAACCAGATAAGGTATGAATATGATGATTTCGGAAGGCTATATAAAATCTATAGCCCCTATGACAATTATCCAGGCGGCGTCCCTTCTGTAAAATATAATTACAATATGGAAGAGGGGAAACCATGGTATGCAGTAACAGAGAACAAGGTGCTTTTTGACGAGAGCAATAAAGATGTAATCAAGAGTGTAGTAATAACAGACTACATGGGAAGGCTATACCTTACTGCAAAGAGAGGCGTAAAAAGGGAAGAGAATGGTTTTGATAAAGAAGGGTTTAATATTTCCGGAGTAGTAGCATACGACCATAAGTGGAGAATTATAGAAGAAGGGCAAAACCAGTTTGTAGAGGGGGATATATCTGAGCTTTTAACAAAAGCGCCATCAATCTCTTTGGTGCGGTCAACAAAGAAAGAGTATGACAGCCTCGACAGATTAATAAAAATAACTCTGCCCGATAATGCAGAGCAAAACATAAAGTATGGTATTGAGGGAAACATAAGTTATATAGAGACCAAAGATCCTCTTGGAAATATTACAAGAGAAGAGAAAGACTCCAAAGGAAATATTACCGGGATATTAAAATATGAAAAAGATAAGAACAAAATTCTTACAAGCGTAGAGTATGCTTATGATGAGATGGGGCAAATGCTGCAGGCAAAAGACCATAGAGGAAATCCCATAAAGATAAGCTACGATCTCTTGGGAAGAAAAAAGAGTCTTGAAAGCCCGGATATAGGAAGAAAAGAATACAAGTATGATACAAGGGGAAATCTTATAGAAGAGAGCGACAGTGTATTAAGGTCAAAAGGTTATGTAATAAAGTATGAGTATGATGGGCTTAACAGATTAACAAAGATAATCTACCCGCAAAGTAAAACTGTAACTTATGAGTATGGAAAGAATAGCCACAGCGCAATAAACGGAGTAAACAGGGTTATAAAACTAACAGATGAAAGCGGCTACACAACTTATGAGTATGGAAAACTTGGAGAGGTAATAAGGGAAGCTCGCAGGATCGATCTCTTGTCTCCTGGAAGGGACTTGGCACCTCAGGTAATGGAGTACAGAAGCGATTATCTGGGAAGGATGCAGGAGATAACTTATCCGGATGGAGAGACAGTAAGTTATATTTATGATGTTGGAGGTCAGATAAAAAGTGTAAAGGGAGTTAAGTTTAGTAACCGTGAAGTTTATTATATAAAAGATATAGCGTATGATGAGTATGGAAACCGCAAGTTCATAGAGTATGGGAATGGAGTTAAGACTTATTATAACTACGATGAAAACAGGAGGTGGCTGGAAAACATAAAAACTCAAAGTGATATGGAGCTGCAAAATATAAACTACTCCTTTGACCTTGTTGGAAATGTCTCAGGTTGTGATAATAGTGCGCGCAGGTATGAGACAAACCACACTTATGAGTATGACAACTTGTATCAGCTAATAGCTGCACAAGGAACCCATAAGTCAAAACCGCATGACAACTTATCCATGTATCAAATATCAAATTACAGCCAGAAGTTTACTTTTGATGCAATAGGGAACATGACAAGAAAAGAGAGCAAGACAAATATAAACTATGGAAGCCCTCTTGGAGATAATTTAAATTACAATAATGATTATGTTTATTATGAAGAATATGGACACAGAATAAAGCAGTGTGGGAATAGGTATTATCAGTATGACCTGAATGGAAACATTACGCTTGAGAGGGAAGGCGGTCTGCCTTCCGTAAACGATAGGGATATCTCTTATTACGAGCTAAGGGAGAACCTCTATTATGCGGAGTATGGATTTGCAATAGGAGATGCGGAAGGCAAGCCAAGCAGCGGAAGCGCTCCGTATGAGAGGCGGTTTAAGTGGAACGAGAAGAATCAGATGATCTCAAGCGAGGACCAGAGGATAAGCGTAAGGTATGCGTATGGCCATGATGGAGAGCGCGCCAACAAACAGACTATGGCAGGGGGAGAGAGTGTGTACTATAACAGTATGTGGAATATAAGATACATTCCTGCTTATGGTAATAGCTACAGGGAGAGCAAGCATATATATGTTGGGCAGAGCAGGCTTGTAACAAAGAACAGCGACATAGGGTCTAAGGCAACAAACAATCCCACAAATGATGGGATAAGCACTTATTATTATCACAGCGACCACTTGGGAAGCGCGCAGCTAATAACAGATTACAAAGGCAATGAGTATGAGAGGCTTGAATACACCCCTTATGGTGAACTATGGATAAACCACAAGAAAGAGGGCGCCATAGATGCCATGCCATACAGATTTACGGGTAAAGAGCTTGATGAAGAAACAGGGTTTTACTATTATGGAGCCAGATACCTTGACCCAATGACAAGCCGCTGGCTCTCAACAGACCCTGCCATGCCAGACTATATGCCGCAAGCTCCGGGTAACGAAGATGCAAGAAAAAATAACCAAAACTTGCCTGGCTTGGGCGGTATCTATAACATAATCAATATGCACATCTACCACTATGCTGGAAATAATCCAATGAGATATGTTGACCCGGATGGCATGAGGATAATGGATTATGATGATAATTATCTTATGCAAGATGCTTCTTGGAGTAGCAATGAAATAGGAAAAGGCAAGGATTTAATGGAAAATGCAGGATGCGCTGTTGTAATGCTGGCAAAAGCTTTTAATACTTTATATAGAAACTTTAATCCTGATTCCATTAATAAAACAAAAGATTATTTTTCAGGTTCTAATATTGATATGTCAAAACCTGCAAGCGAGTGGAGCCTTGATTACAAGGTTTTTGCAAAAGATATTAAAGAAAAACTTGAACAATTGAAGGCTTCTGAAACCGAATATGCGATTGGAGCGCAGGTAAAATATAATGCAAATGGAAACCTTCATTTTGTTAATGTAGAAGATATTGTAACATTAAATGGGGAGAGTTATATACAGATAAGCCCAACTTCCAAATGGGATAAGGAAAAAACAATCCGGCCAAGAGAAACATGGGAAATGAGGGATGGAAAAATGTATGTAAATTTAAAAGATGTGGAAAACATAAGAGTGTTTTCTTATAAAAATATGGAGAATGATAAAAAATGAAAAAAGCAATATTATTTTTATTAGTATGTTTGATGTTGGCAACATGTTCTGCTGATGATAAATCTTTTAAGGTTTCATCTTTAAAAGATAGTGAGTATTTGGAATATGAACATGAATGGAATAGCAGTACCAAAAGAACAACATTATTTATTTTTAAAGTGGATAATGGCAAAAGAGAACTTATAAAAGAAATGGCAGGTCTTTTATCCAGAAGGGTTTTTATTACAAATAATAAAAAAGATTGTTTTTTTCTTATTGAAGATATAGATAGAACTATTTCTTTAGGGAGTTTATGGTATCTTAATGGCAATAAAGGCACGGGTGAAGTTATTTTAAAAACAGTACCGGTTTTTGCGGTATCTGATAACAGTGAATATCTCTGTTATAGAGATAATAAATATATAAGAGAAGAAAATGGTGCAAGGCTATCGATCCCTGTGGTTCATATTTATTCAGTTTGGGATAAAAAAATAATAGAAACATTGGATTATCATGATAAAGAGCTGAAAGATCTATATGGTGTTGGGGCTAATATAGAATATGAAAAATCTACTAACAGCTTTATAATAAAGTTTAATATCGAAAATTATAATATAATATCAGGAAGATTTTTTCTTGATATTATGGGGTTTACCAGAGACCCTGATGATGAGGAAAATCCTTTTGCAATAAAAAATTAATTTAAAGATAAAATTTGGTTCAAACAAGGTGAATTTTATAGAGCCTCTCAATAAAAAGCTGTTTTTTAATTGCGAAAAAAGCAAAAATATATTACAACTAATATATTAATGTCAGATATAAAGGAAAAAATAGCCCTTCTTTCCCATGCAGAGCTGTTCAAGCCATGCGGAAAAGAAATGGTCGAACAACTAGCTGAATTTTGCTCACTTTACAAGGTCTCCAAAGGTGAAACCGTATTCAGGAAAGGCGACCCCGGAAACAGTCTTTATATTGTCAAAAGCGGTGAAATTTCCGTTATCCAGAACACAGAGAGCCGGCAGGAAAACGAGATCGCGCGTTACAGCAATGGAGACTTTTTCGGCGAAGTTGATATGCTAATGAATACGCAGCGCAACGCCGAAGCCCGTGCTGCCGAGGATTCTGAAATACTCCGCTTCCCCAGAGAGGATAAAACCCTGCAGGATTTCCTGCATGCTTCTCCTCCTGTTGGAGCAGAACTTCTGCGCCTTTTTATGCAAACAGCTGCTGCGCGAATACGAAGCGCCAATGCTCTTCTCAAGGAAAACTCCCCCTGGGTACAGGAAATCCGCGCTCAGGTCTACAGAGACAAACTCACCGGGCTTTATAACAGGACTTTTTTAGAGGAACAGCTTCCTGCTTATTTGCGCAACCCGGAAGAGCCGGTTAGCCTTATGATGATGAAAGCAGACAACTTTAAATTCATAAATGATAACTTTGGTCATGATGCAGGGGATCAGGCTCTTGTGGTCATAGGAACAGCTCTTTTGCAGCATATTCCCGCCAACTCGGCTGTCGTTGTCCGCTTTATGGGCAATGAAATTGCCTGCCTTTTTCCGGGAACAAACAGAGAGGCTGCATTGGAACATGCGCAAAGTATCAGAAGTTTTTATAATTCGCTCGATATGTCGGCTATTACAAAAGACAAGCCTTTTAATTTTACTGTAAGCATAGGAATCGCTGTTTTTCCTGACCATGCAAAAAACTCCGAGGAGCTAATTGCTTGTGCACATGAACTCCCCCTTCTTGGCAGATATCGCGGCGGAAACAAAATTCTTTTTCCGGAGGACAAATAGAAGTCATGCAGGAATTCCGGGATGCTTTGAAAAACACAATGATTTTCTCTGATCTTGAGGGAGCAGAACTTGATATTCTTGTTTCCTGTATGAAACGAACGCAGTTTAACCGTGGCGAGATTGTTTTTAGTGAAGGCGAAGAGGGCGACACTATGTATGTCATCCTTGATGGAAATATAAATATCTTTGTACCGCTTGCAAATGGAACAGAGATTTCACTGGCAACCATTGAAAAAGGAAATTTCTTTGGGGACATGGCAATCATAGAAAACGCGCCGCGCTCGGCAAGCTGCAAGGCAGTTGAATCCTGCGAGCTTATTGCCTTAAGCAGGAGCGATTTCTATGGTATTATTCGCCACCATCCGGAGACTGCTTTAAAAATACTCTATCGCATGATGAATATCATGGCAGAACGGTTTAAAACATCCGGTGCTGCTCTTTCGGAAATGGTCAGGTGGGGAGAAGGAGCGCGCAAGAAAGCAGTTACCGATGCTTTTACCGGTATGTACAACAGGCGTTTTCTTGACGAATCCTTTGGCAAATATGTCTCACGCGCAATAGAGGAAAAAAAGCCACTCTCTTTTGTCATGATAGACATGGACCATTTTGGCACGCTCAACAAAAAATATGGAGAGGCTTTCGGCGACAATGTTATTCTTGAGGCAGCGAGAGTCTATAAGGAATCTTTCCGCGAGACAGACATCCTGGTGCGCTACGGCGGGGATGAGTTTTCCTTTATTCTTCCCAATACAGATGCATGCAAAGCAAAAGAACTATGCGACGCCATGGCGGAAAACCTGCGTGGTGTGCGTTTTTCCGATAATCCCGATGTTGTTATAACCTTGAGCATAGGTATTTCATCTGTGCCGAAAAATGGCGACACTCCTGCAAGCCTGAAGGAAGAGGCGGACAAAGCCGTGTATGTGGCAAAGGAAAAAGGCAGGGATACTATTGTTGTCGCCCAGTCCCAGAAGGGAAAACTGCTGCCGGAAGTAAAAAAAGATATTATCTCTATTGCGGAGAAAAACCGTATTGTACAAAATATCATCGAAGAAATATTCTCAAAAAACTCTTTCCTTCTTTTGGGTCACAAAGAACCTGATGCGGACTGTATATCATCGCTTGTTGCCTTTGCGCTTCTTCTTTCCAAGTTCAGAAAAGAAGCTACGATTTTTCTTGTTGACCCGGTTATTGATCAGCTTCAATATCTTCTTGCGATTTGCAGATACAACTCCATAAGAGTTATTCAGGAAGCAGACAGGGAAATTCCGGATAACATTTCTACTGCAATTATTCTTGATACCCCTAAAACAGAAATGATTATGACAAACGATTCGGTTGTCCGGGTTTTGAATGACCCCTTGGTACGAAAAATCGAACTCGACCATCACATAGGCGCGGATGCTAACTATACCGGAGATCTGTGCTACAGGCTTGTATTCAATGCCTCAAGCACCTGTGAGATTATCGGATACCTTAGCATGAAGCTGGCCAGAAATCCAAACGTTCAACTTGGCAGCGCTGAGTTTTTTCCTCGCAACCTTGCGCTTTCGATTCTGACAGGCATTGTGGGCGATTCCCAAATGGGTAAATACCTCAAAACAAAGAAGGAGCACTGGTACTATAATTTTTTTAGTACGATTTTCGATAGGCTTCTTATGGACAAAACCATGAAAGGCGGAAAAAATTTACAATCCAAGGGAAATATTTTCGATCTTATCCAGCACCTCTCCAAGCAGGAAGAAGAATGCTACCGGCTAATGAAAGGAAACATGAAACAATATCCTTCGATACATACCATTGTCATGGCGAATAACGAGTCAGAGGTGCTTTTTAACAGCTACGAGGACGAAATCATTATCAATGTGTCGAAGTCCGCTGCAGATACGCTTTCCGAGGCAAGCAGCAAGCTGGGTCTGGTTGTCTACTACGATCCGCCCAGGCTTTCAGATCTTGTTCAGTTCCGGCTGCGCAGAAGCGCTAAATATACGAAGATTGATCTGCGTGAAGTTATTACGCGGCTGGGCATCACAAACGGCGGCGGACATCCCGGCGCTGTCGGCTTCCGTATAAAGCAAAGCGAGATCAGTGATATTATGGCCTACTGCGAAGAACTGATTGGCCAGATACAGGAGTTTCTTGCCGAAGCCGAGAAAGAATGATGCTATTCAAGTCTTGAGTTTATGATATTGTGTCAAACAGCTTTTCTATTTCAATTGAGTGGTTAAATGATGCAAACACTGCCTCTATTACAGTTGAGTTAAAAGCTTTTTCTTCAAGAACAGAAATTCCTTCAATAGTTGTTCCCGAAGGGGATAAAACAGAGGTAACCAGATCCATAGGCATTTTGCCTGTATTTTTTAATGTTTCATAAGCGCCTTTAAGAACATTTACAGATATTTTTACCGAGTCATCATAAGAAATTCCGGATCGTACTCCTCCCAATGCAAGAGCATGAATAAACTGAAAAACAAAAGCAATGCTCGAACCAGAGAGAGCTGTAAATGCTGCCATCTGTTTTTCCGGCAGGATAAATGCATTCCCTATAGATTCTGCAATTAAAATTGCGCTGTTTTTAAATTCTTCATCTGCGTTTTCATAAAAAGAGATGGCAGTAGAAGAGCATCCGCTCTGCGCGGCAATGTTTGGCATAAATCTGCATATATTATTTGTTCTTAATTTTTCAGTAAAAAAAGATATTGGTTTTCCTGCAATAATTGAAATAATATTTTTTCCCAAAGAGAAAGAGGATATCTCTTCTGTGAGTATGTTTATATCCTGGGGTTTTACTGCAAGAATTATGGTATCGGCATAAGTAAAAAGCTTTCTGCATGATTGAGTCTTTTTTATTTTATGTGAAAATAAATTTTCCATTTTTTCTTTTGATCTATCATAGGCAAAAATCATGCAGTCGGGATGAGCTTTTATAACCCCTTCTGCAATAGCTTCTCCCATATTTCCAAAACCAAGAATGCCGATACTTTTTATCATAAAACTTTTCCTTTAGTCATTGACCAACGAATAATAGTTGTGCGTAAGTTTGCAAAACATCGCGCATGCCAGAACCAGGCATATCATCCCTGAACCCGGCATGCCACGCCAGAACCAGGCATATCATACCAGAACCAGGCATGCTAACTTTATTTTGCAGCTTTTACCTTGTCCCAGATTCTTGTATAAAGTATATTGCTTGCTCCAAGGTCCAGGATAACTTCGCTTTTCATCAATAATTCATTAGGTATAAAAATGGCTGGTTCATTGCGTACTTCTTCGCTTACAAGTTCATAAGCTGCCTTATTTGGAGCCAGGAAATATACATACTCAATATTTGCAGCAGCTACTTCGGGTCTTAATATATAATTAATAAAAGTATATGCCAGATCTATGTTTTTTGAATCTTTAAGTATTACCATGTTATCGCATGAAATTGTTGTCCCTTCCAGAGGTATTGCGTATTTAATATTTTCATTTTCTTCCATAACTTGAAATACATCTCCGCTATAACCATGCGCTATAATAAATTCTCCGGATATAAGTCCATTTTTATATTGATCTGCTTCGAATTTTGCAAGATTTTTCTTCCAGGAAATTAATAAATCTCCGGCTTGTTCAAGTTCTGAAATTTTTGTTGAATTCATACTGTATCCAAGATACCTTAACACAGAGCCAATGGTTTCTCTCATATCATTTAGCATTGTCATTCTTCCCGCATATTTTGGATCTCCAAAAATTCCCCATGTAGGAACAAATGAAGCATCAACTTTGTTTGCAAGATAGCCTATTCCGGAATTGCTTATCATATAGGGCACGCTAAATTTCATTTCAGGATCAAGTGTAAATGGAAGATACTTTTCATCGATGTTAACGATATTAGGTATCCTTGACTTGTCAATTTCCTGAATCATCCCATCCTGAGCCATTATCTTCACCATATAACCTGTTGGGATAACAATATCATAACCTTTTGCCCCTGCTTTAAGTTTGGAATACATTGCTTCGTTTGAATCATAAAAATCCAATATAACTTTGCAGTTATATTCTTTTTCAAAATCTTTTACCAGTTCTTTTTTGATGTAGTCAGACCAGTTGTAAACATAGAGCTTTGGTTTTGATCCTCCGCATCCTGAAAGCATAAAAAAAATGGTCGAAAAAGCTATCATCATAAAAAATAATTTTTTCATGAATTTCTCCTTGATAATCTTTGATATATAATCGCTAATAAAAATGTTAGCATTAAAAATAATGTTGATAACGCGTTTATTACAGGCGGGGTTCCGAATTTTATCATGCTGTAAATTTGCAGCGGAAGTGTTGAGGAACCAGGTCCTGCTGTGAAAAATGTAATAATAAAATCATCGAGCGATAATGTTATTGAAAGCATGGCTCCGGCAAGAAGTCCCGGTGTAAGCAGCGGTATATATATTTTTCTGAAAAGTGTCCAGCCTCGCGCGCCAAGGTCTCTCGCTGCTTCCACAATGGTGTAATCAAAATCCTGGAGCCTTGCAAGTATCGTTACCGCAACATAGCTTATGCAAAATGTTATGTGTCCCAATATTATTGTAAAAAGACCAAGAGGTACTTTTATGGATATAAAAAAAAGCAGCAGGCTCATTCCCATCAATATATCGGGGATTACCAGCGGAACCCATATAAGACCCATGTGCACTTTCTGAAATTTTGATTTATATCTGTGAAGCGCGAATCCTGCAAGGCTTCCTATAACAAGAGAAACTGCTGTTGATACAATTGTTACTATAGCTGTATTCTGAACAGATCTCCATACATTGCTGTCTGAGAAAAGCCGGTCATACCATTTTAATGTAAATCCGCCCCATACAGATCCGAATCTGGATGCATTAAATGAATTGAACATAAGAATAATGATTGGAAGCCAGAAAAAAATTAAAACTATTATTGTAAGTATAAAAGGGAATTTGCTTTGTTTCATTTGCTTAAAACTCCCATTGGAGAATTTTTACTGGTTTTTTTTGTTTTCCTTATTATTAATTGTATTAAAGGGGGTATTACAAAAGCAAGTATAAGAATTGTGGACAATGCGCTCCCTTTTGGCAGATGCCTGTCTGTAAATACTCTTTGAGCAATTTTATTTCCAAGCATTTCGCTGTTGGGTCCGCCTACCATATCCGGTATTATATATGTGCCAAGTGCCGGAATAAAAACAACCATAATAGCAGAGACAATGCCTACGCTTATTCCGGGAAGGAAAATTTTTATAAAAGATCTGATACTTGAACTCCCAAGATCTCTTGCTGCTTCGAGAAGCTGGAAATCGAATTTCTCTGCAGCCGAATATAGTGGAAGGATTGCAAAAGGGAGATATGTATAAACCAGCACAAGCAGTACTGCACCTTCGTTGTACAAAAGAGATGCGGACTCCGGCACCAGTTTTATAAAGACCAGAAACTGCTTAAGAAATCCTTCGGGGTGGAGGATTATTTTCCATGCATAAATTCTTATTAAGAAATTGGTCCAAAAAGGGATAATAACAAGGAGCATAAAATTCTGCTGCCATCTTTTCTCCATTCTTGCCATTGCATAAGCAACCGGTATTCCAATGGAAAGGCAGATAACGGTTGTAAAAATACTTAGTTTTATTGTTCTTAAAACCAGTATAAGAAATGAAATATTTATTATTTCCGAGTAAGCGCTTAGGCTAAATCCCTTTCCGATATTGCCGTATGGATCAGCAGTGCAGAAGCTTATAAGTACTACAAGAAGTGTAGGTATAAGAAAAAATAATAAAAGCCAGAAAAAAGAGGGAAAGGTTATAAGTTTTTCTTCGGTATTTATTCTGGATATTTTCATCTTTTTTCTTTAGCAGGTGCGCTTTCTTTGCTGCTTATATCTTTATTGTTGGAAGATGGAGATGCAGAACCAGGCACTGCTTCTTCGATGTCCGGAAGAGTAAGAAGTTGTTCGTCTGCTTCTCTGTATTTTTCAAGCATGTAACAGTCATCCGCATGCCATGATATCCACACATGGTCATCCCACTTTGCCGGTGTTTCGTCAAGCAGATAGCGCATATGCAGTTTCTGGAGTGTGAAAAGCCACTCGCCGGATCTTACCCAGTATTTTGTGGATGTTCCTGTATAAACCATGTTTTCAACAGTTCCGCTTAAAATATTTAATTTTCTGTTTTCTTCGGGTTCTGTTTTTGACATGTGGATCTTTTCGGGCCTTATGCTTACATGGACAGGGTCGCCTTCTTTAAGTTTTCTGTCATTATAACAAATTATTGTTCCTATCCCGGGCACATTTATTTCCGCGCGATTATCATCAAATGTTTGAGTTACCTGACCATCAAGAAAATTTGTATCCCCGATAAATGCCGCTGTAAAGCTGCTTACAGGACTTTCATAAATTTCAACAGGAGTTCCCACCTGTTCTATGTGTCCTTTATCCATAACAGCGATTCTGTCGCTAAGGCTCATTGCTTCTGTCTGGTCATGGGTAACAAACACGAATGTAATCCCAACCTCATCGTGGATCTGGTCAAGTTCTATAAGCATTCTTTGGCGTAGTTTTAAATCAAGCGCAGCAAGGGGTTCGTCAAGAAGAAGAACCTGAGGTTTATTTATAAGAGCTCTTGCAATGGCAACTCTCTGTTTTTGTCCTCCGCTTATCTGGGAAGGTTTTCTGTCTGCTTCATCATGCATCTGTATAAGATCAAGCATCTCATCGACTTCATGCTCGATCTCTTTTTTGCTTTTTCCTGCTATTTTTGGGCCAAATGCAATATTATCTCTAATTGTCATATGAGGGAAAAGCGCATAGCTCTGGAATACTGTATTTACTTTCCTTTTTTCCGGTGGAAGAGCTGTAATATCCGTGCCATTAAGAATAATTCTCCCTGTATCCGGGATTTCAAACCCTGCGCAAAGCCTTAAAAGGGTTGTTTTGCCGCAACCGCTTGGTCCGAGTAATGAAAAAATTTCACCTTTATTGATAGATAATGAGATATTTTTTACAGCTTTGATATTAGCATAACTTTTACTAAGGTTTTCAAAAACAAGAAAATCTTTCATCCCCACCAGTTTCCTGAATCTATTATGATAAAAAACTACGATTCATGCAAGAATATTATTTTAAAATGTGAATTGTTTCTACCCCGTGGCGGACTCTGTCATCCCGATGAAAATCCGGGTTTGGACAGGCCCGATTGGCGCCAACATGAGCCTAAACACCAATTGACATCACATTTGCCGGTGATATAATTTAGCCCATAATTGTCATGCGAACGAGGATTTTTCATGAAAAAGGTTTTTAAATATTTTGGCATTTTCCGCAGAGCGAGCGCCTGTGAGCGAAGATTCCCCTCCGGCATTGTCGCACTTTTTGTAAGTGCAATTTTTGCTTTTTGTATATTGATCTCATGCGAAAATCCATGGATGCAAGATATTCTTGCCCCCTTGTATAAAGAGACAAATGTATATGTGGCAGGTTGGTATAATGATGGCATCAGTAAGGCATGTTACTGGAAAAATAATACTATGGTGGAATTGGCCGCTCCAGCAGGAGCAGTATCCAGTGCCAGCTCAATTGTTGTAATAGGTGGAAATATTTATGTGGCAGGTAGCTATAATCCTGTGAGAGCATGTTACTGGAGAAATGGGATGTTTACAGACATACACCCAATAGGGGCAAGCGAGTCCTATGCCCATTCAATTGCTGTATCAGGAAGGGATGCTTATGTAGTAGGTTCTTATTTTGATGGAGGAGGTGTATGGCCTTGTTACTGGGTAAATGGTACAAGAACAAACCTGTCAGGAGCTGATTCTGAAGCATACTCAATTTTTATATCAGGAAGAAATGTTTATATAGCAGGTTATTATGAAGACGCTACTGTCATAAAAGCATGTTACTGGGTAAATGGTGGGATGCCTGTTAACCTTTTTTTTCCAGCAGGGGCTAGTGACTCCGGCGTTAACTCAATTGCTGTATCTGGTGGAAATGTATATGTTGCAGGATTTTATAGTGAAGGTGTCTACGCTAGAGCGTGTTACTGGAAAAATGGGATATTTACAGATCTTCATCCAATAGGAGCCCCTAGGTCAAATGCCGTGTCAATTGCATTATCAGAGGGAAAAGTCTATGTAGCAGGCTGGTATAATGATGGCTCTAATAAAGCATGTTATTGGGTAAATGGGGGGACGCCATTAGACCTGCATCCTTCAGGAGCCACTTCTTCCAATACCATGTCAATTGCTGTATCTGGTGGGAATGTTTATGTAGCAGGCTGGTATAATGAAGGCAGCAGCCAAAGAGCGTGCTATTGGGTAAATGGTGCAATGACAAACCTCCATCCATCAGGAACTAATCAATCCCAAGCCAACTCAATTGTTTTAGTACGCGAGTGACACTCCGCGCCATTTCCCACAGAGCAAGCGCCAGTGAGTGAAGGTTCCCTTTATTTAAGTAATTATAATCTGCGCGAGTAACACTCCACGCCATTTTCTGCCAGGATATGTCCAATAAAAATCAGGATTTAATTGAATCAATCAGTTTGAAATTGGTGTTAATATATTTAAAGCTCAGAATTTCATTTTACCTAAAATGAATATAGCTTGACAAAAATAGCTACTGTAGCTATTTTATCAATATGATTACTGTAGGGGTAAAAGAATTAAAAAATCAGCTTTCAAAATATCTTCAATATGTAAAAAAAGGGGAGAAAGTAATTATTACAGAACATAATAAAATAGTTGCAGAAATATCTACTCCAACAAAAGGAAGCAGTGTGTCAGAAGTAGAAAAAAAACTTAAGCAGCTTGAAAAAGATGGAAAAATAATTCTTTCAAAAAGAGATGAATCGTATGCAAATATGCCGGAGTCCAATGATAGGATAGATTGGAAAACAATATATACTGAAACAAGAAAGGAAAAAAGATAATGTTTTCATATTTTGATTCTTCTGTGCTTTTATCCATATTGTTGGATGAGGAACGAAAAGAGGAAGCATATTCATTTTGGAAAAGCAGTAAAATACGAGTAAGTTCAATACTGTTAAAAATAGAATCAATTATTGTGCTAAGAAGAATTTATGAGCAATATAAAACGAGAGTTGGCAATAATTGGCTTAAAAAGAAAACAGAAGAACTGGAACACTTTTTAAATGAAGTAAATTATAGAATAATAGATGAGGAAATAGAAAAGATAATCTCTTTAAAAAAAGAATTATCAAAGTGCCGTACATTGGATGCTATCCATATTGCAACAGCTCTGGAATTTAGAGAAATAGCAGATGGTGAAAATATAAATCTATATAGTTTTGATACTTCCATGCATGAGCTTGCTAAGGCATATAAATTTAAAACAAATAAACTGTAGTGCTTTCGCGTATAATTTTGCTATGAAAGGGTATTGACAATTTACTCAGTATGATTTACAATTTACTCAGTATAGTGAGTAAATTGTAAAGCTCTGGGGGGCAGTATGTTTAAGAGAAAACTGGTAGATCAGTTAATAAAAAGGATGAGGGAAAAGCGTAATTTTATACAGATAGTAATTGGTCCCAGACAGACAGGCAAAACCACTGCAGTACTGCAAGCTTTAGAATCTCTTAAGAAGCCCCATCATTTTATAAGCGCTGATGACCCAATAGCAGCAAATCCGGAATGGCTGCGCAATGAATGGGAATATGCAAGGCAACTCCAAAAACAAAATAAAGGGGAAATGATCCTGGCTATTGATGAGGTACAAAAAGTCAGGCAATGGCCATCTATGGTAAAACTCCTGTGGGATGATGATACCAGAAAAAAAATACCCATTAAAGTAATTTTGACAGGATCATCTTCTTTGCTTATTCAAAAAGGGCTAAACGAATCGCTGGCTGGCCGTTTTGAAGTGCTGTTCTGCCTCCATTGGAACTATCAGGAATGTAAAGAAGCTTTTTCGTACAGCCTGGAAGATTTTCTTTTTTTTGGCGGCTATCCTGGCGCTGCTGTATTAAAAGATGATGAAGAAAGGTGGGCTCGCTATATAGGTTCATCAATAGTAGAGCCTGTTATCTCCCGCGACATTCTTCAAATGGAAGAAGTTCGCAAACCTGCCTTGCTCCGTTCTCTATTTATTTTGGGGGCAACCTATTCTGCCCAGGAATTGTCTTATACAAAGATACTGGGACAGCTTTTAGATGCTGGTAATACAGTAACTCTTGCCCACTATCTGGAGCTGCTGAGTAACGCTAATATACTGTGCGGTTTGCCAAAATATTCATCAAGCAAATTGAAGGCAAAACAAAGTTCCCCCAGGTTTATGGTGTACGATACTTCTCTGCTTATCTGGGCTGCCGGCGCTTCTCGCAGGCAATTTCTGGACGTACCGAAGGCTAAGGGACATCTTGTGGAAAGTGCAGTCGGAGCATGTCTTTTGAAATGCGGAAAGGAAAAAGGGTTTTCTGTTTATTGGTGGAGGGAACGGGAGAAGGAGGTGGATTTTGTGATAGAAAAAGGAAGCTCTCTTACTGCGATAGAGGTTAAAAGTAACAGAGTTAAAAATATAGGGGGAAGTATGGCATTTAAAAAGCGTTACCCCCATGCATTAAGTCTTGTTGTAGGAAGCGAAAACTGCGGACTTGAAAATTTTCTTAAAGGGGAGATCCCTTTGTTTAAGTAATTATAATCTGCGCGAATCCAAAAAGTTATGTCCAATAAAAATCAGGATTTAATTGAATCAATCAGTTTAAAATTGGTGTTAATATATTTAAAGCTCAGAATTTCATTTTACCTAAAATGAATATAACTTGACAGAAAGTAGCTACTATAGCTATATTTTTAACATGATCACTGTAGGGGTAAAAGAATTAAAAAATCAGCTTTCAAAATATCTTCAATATTTAAAAGAAGGGGGAGAAGGTAATTATTACAGAACATAATAAAATAGTTGCAGAGATTTCTATTCCAAAAAAAAGTAGTATTACAGAAGTAGAGAAAAAGCTTAAGCAACTTGAAAAAGATGGGAAAATAATTCTTTCAAAAAGAGATGAATCATATGCAAATATGCCGGAGTCTAATGATAAAATAGATTGGAAATCAATATATAATTTAGCCCATAATTGTCATGCGAACGAGGATTTTTATGAAAAGGGTTTTTAAATATTTTGCAGGTATTGTATTTTTAGTAAGTGAGATTTTTGTATTTTCTATTAATTATTTTATATCACAGAATCAAAAATATATCTGATGCTTTCATTGATTTTAACGATATAGTCTTTAGGTAACATCAATACCTGTTCAGTAAGTCGTGATTTATCTATAGTAATAATTTGCGAAAAGTTTATTACAGATGTCCTATCCAAACCAGAAATAGTTTTTTCCAGTAGTATATTGGCTGGAATTTGGGCAAGCTTTATATTGGAAGTAATAACAGCGCAAATAGTGGTTTTTATGTTACTTCGATTAAAAGCATCATTCTGTATTATAAGAACAGGGCGACGATAACCTGGTTCAGAGCCATAAGGAGTTGCTGGTAGATTTGCCCACCAAATTTCCCCTTTAACCATTACCAGTTTTCTCTATCAATAGCTTCAGTTTGGGCTACCATTAAGCATGGATCTAGAGAAGATTCTTCGTCATTATATACTTCATTAAGGCGAGCTGTAATAAGTTCGTCTTCTTTGTTTGTTTCTTGAGTAAATCGAACTAGATTCATAGATGCCAAATTTCGCAATAGCTGCAATACTGTTGAATCTATAATTTCAATAGTTACTGTTTGTTTCATAATTTATTTTATAATAAAAAAATAAAATTTGCAAGTAGCAATAAGATTTGAGTTGGATATTGCTGTGCGACTAATACCTTCTGTTTGCTATGAAGTACATTTGTTTTTTCATTGCTTTGAATTTTGAAACACCAATTGACTTCCGTCTATATATAAGATGCCAAAAAATTCGGGTTTGAGAAAATATTGTATCGATATTTTGAAGTATTACTATAATTATCCATGTTAATAGAGATATGGACATTGATAAACAAGTCTAAATATGGTATCTTAAAAGTACTGGAGGGTTTATGGCTTTTAATTTAAAAGAAAATGTCAAACCTATTTCATATATAAAAACCAATGCAGCTAAAATGATGAAATATGTTAATGAGCGGAAGAACCCAATAATTATAACTCAAAATGGAGAAGCAAAAGCTGTTTTAATGGATATAGAAACATATCAGGATACAGAGGATGCTTTTGCTTTAATGAATATTATAAAAATCGCGGAAAAAGATATTAAAGATGGGAAAGTAAAAAAGGCCAAAGATGTATTTACGGAAATAAGAACAAGACTAACTGAAAATGGCTAAAAAAATAATAGAATATAAAGAATATGAAGTAAGAATGGCTCAAAATGCTATAAATGATTTGAATGAAATAATAAATTTCATTGCTCAAAATAGTCCACAGACAGCCATACAAATAATGGAAAGGATTCAGTCTAAAATAAATAAATTAAATTATTTT
>WRFK01000001.1 GCA_009778835.1 Spirochaetaceae bacterium | reverse complement strand
TCACCAGTCAAAAGGAATGGAATTCCCAATAGTAATGGTTGGGTCACTTTCTAGTTCAGCTACAGATACATACGATAATATAATCGGCGAAGTTGAAAGAGACTATTTTCATCGTCAACCATTTGAGCCAAGGGAAAGAATAAAATATTTTGATTTTTGGAGACTATACTATACTGCTTTTTCAAGGGCACAAAATCTGCTGGTTCTTATCAGTCCTGAAACAAAGGGAGATCCAAATAAATATTTTAAAGATCAATTTAATGATGCACATTCTATTTTTTCTAAAGAAATAGATATTGCAAAGTTAGAATTTGAAAAAATTAAAGATGTAAACATAAAGGAAAGTTATGCTTTCACTTCAGATATTAGCGTTTATGAAACTTGTGGTGTGCAGTATAAGTTTTTCAATGTGCTGGAGTTTTCTCCGATACGGATTGGTGCTACTCTTTATGGACGCCTTGTTCATCAGACAATCGAGGATATTCATAAAACCGCACTCAGAGGTGAAAAGGAAATTATAAGTGAAGGAAACATAACATCTTGGTTTGATACAAATTATGATTCACTATCAAAGGCAGAACACACTTACCTGAACGAACCGCAGTTAAAAGCAGCACTAAAGAGTATACTTCGTTACGCTGAAAAGCACCAAGATAAATGGGAAGCGGTTGTGGAAGCTGAAGTTGGAGTTAGCCTTGTTAAAGAAGATTATATAATTGACGGTAAAATTGACCTTATCCGCAGTCCAGATATCGATAGTCAAGATGTAGTAGAAATTATTGATTTTAAGTCCGAGAAAAAACCTGATTTAGTAAAGGAAAAAGAAAAAATTGATCGCTATAAAAAACAATTACAGGTATACGCTTATCTTGTAGAACAGAATACAGGAAAGAAAGTCAATAAACTACATTTATATTATACTGGGGAAGAAGATGGTGCACCAACTATCAGTTTTGATCCATCCAAAATGGAGATAAAAGAAACAATAAAAGATTTTGACCATATTGTCCGCAAGATACAGGATCGGAATTTTGAGCATAAGAGTTCATCAGGTAGGGTGTGTGCAAACTGCGATTTTAGGTTCTACTGCAAGAGGGATTAGTGCAATTGTATAGCCCTTTTATATGAGCCCATAACATTTTGGATTAACTTAATAATGAATCATTCAGTTCCATATTACCCATTAGGCAATAAATTCATAATTGGGTACAGTTATTTTATCTATAGGATATTCTAGATTTTCTTATTTCAATATTTCGATAGCCTTTTGTATTTAATAGTGTTGATATTTCCATAAGAGGTATTATTGATTTTGGCCCCAAAATAATACCAGTTACTGAATCAATGAATTTTCTTTTATCAATTTGCAGTGGAAAGTAAGATCTCAAATTATTTCGTGTGTTTATAAATCCAATATCATGTCTTGAATCGAGCGATAATACTCCAAGGGTTTCTTTCTCTAAAAGTGGTGTTTTATAAATAATTCGCCATTCCTTCTCTTCTTGGAATTCTTTGATTTTGAATATTGGAGCAAATCTTGCAATAAGTTCATACACATGATTTGCAAAATCTATAGCTCCATTTTTCCTTATAGCTTGATCTAATATTTCTCCGATTATTTTATCCTGTTGCTCAGTTGCATAAACAACATTATGGAATGAAACACATTTACTCGAAATATTAGGGGAAGGCAAAGAATAATTAATTCCGAGATTTTTAGGATTTATTATCATACAAATTCCATTACCATCATCCCCATAAGATCTCCATTGAGAAAGAGAATCTCTCAATTCTGTAAAACAACTTACAAATGTAAAGGCTATATCAAAATTCTTAAAAACTTCATCAAGTTTTTTCAGATAATCATCTGGAATAAAAGATTTTTTTTGAGATATTATTCTAGTCAAAACATCAAATATTGTCACATTTTCTTTATAGTCATTCATTTGGTAAATATTAAACATAAAAAAGGTTTTTGAATCTAAAATTTTTATAAAACCATCTAAGCTTGTATAATGATAGATGAATTCTGGGACTTCTATTTTATTATAAGGATCTAAATGTCCCATCAATGACATATTCTCTAAGGCAGATTTGTTTTTTATATCAATAACCCATTGTCCACTAGCTTCATCAAATTTTTGGTAAGGTTCATTTTCAAGAGGAGGCAGATTTGTCCAATCTGATCCAGGATCCATATCAAGGTATAAAATATCCCACACCCGTCCGATTGCGGTTTTACTATAATATCGACCACGTTTATCAAAACGTTTTCCCAGCTCTATTAGTTTATCATCTGGAATACGAATCCAATCTTCTGTGAACCAATCAATATGATCACCATGGGAGCCTTTAAAGCCATCAGGCACTATAATCCACCCCGGAGAAACATCTGTTTTTTTGCTAGAACACCTTATTTGATCAACGCGTTGATCTTTAATTGTAATGTAAGTCATAAATCTTTTTCTCTTTCTTCCATGGTCACTTTAGAATTCCTTCTTGCTTTATAGAGTCTAGTTAAGATTCCGAATGTAACATCGCCTCCCGAAAAATATCATTCATTCGGGTCTGCCAGCCCCTTCCTCCACTCTGTAACCATTCAATAACATCGACATCACGAGAGGAATCTCCCTTAATTAATACAGTATCCCACAACGCTACTACATACTCAGCCGATACAGCGCATATTGATTAAGCGACACACCTTCTTTTTCAGCCTCCATGACAAGACGAGCATGAAGGGTTTTAGGAACACGAAGGACAAATTTACCGCTATATTGGCTTTCATCAACGGGTTTTGGAATTGAAAGCCCATTTTCCAGTTTTGTTTCAATCCAGCCTTCCATTGCATCCTGGATATTTTCAAAGGCTTCCGCATAGGTATCGCCCTGCATAAAAACAAAGTCTATGCAATATTTTTAATAACTAATCTGTTAAGGGGATACTGTTTTCAAAACTAACAACAAGTTTTCTCATTTTTTCTTTATTTTTAAAACTTCGTGATATATTCATATAAATATCAAGATAATCATTTTCACTACTGGTTCTGTTATAATAAAATATTTTAATTGATTTGCAATGTTCGTGTTCAAAAAGAGTGCTCAATAACGTCCTATCAGATGTACTGCATGAAAGACCCATAGTATAAACTTGATACACATCAGAATTAATGAATGCGAGTAATTCCTTATAATTATTTGTCCTTGAATACATAAATGATTTTACATGTTGAAGAAAATCATTATTTTCTTTTTCAATTCTTTTGTAGTTATCATCCATTTCATCACCATATCCAAAGACAATTGGATTGCTGGGGTTATTAATTTGCCCGTGTATATTGATTGTTTTAACATCTTTACGGCAATCAGAGTATAGCTTAATAGTTGATGTATAATTAAAATTTAGGAAGAAAACTTTATCTAACTTATTTTCATTAATGTCCTCAATAAAATCAGCTTGTAATAATGGTAAATACATGTTTTTCTCTATGTTTTTATTAAGCGAAATCTTCTTTTCAATTTGTTTGGATAAATATATTTGCAATAGAATTTGAATTCGCTTGAAGTCTTTATTAAGCTTTGTTATGTTCTTTTTATTTTCCAAACAATTAAGTAGGGCAGAATAGTATTCTTCTTCAATGTCTACCCATTTTTCCAATTGGTATTTTCCAGAAATTTGACCTAAGAATAGATTGTTAAATTTGCAATTGCGCTGATGTGCATTAGGTCTAAAGTGTGAAATAAAATTACAGAATGTTTGAAAACCAGTTTCTGCTTCAACTATTTCTGCACTTTGAAAAATATGCTGATAATCCTTAACATAAATAGAAATATCATTATCAGTATAGATAAAAGTATCATAATTTGGAGTATCATAATCCGGTACTCTTGTTAAACTGTTATTTTTTAATGAATCAATAAAAGTATTTAATTTTGTCATCCAAAAATCATCAATAAAATTTGTATATTTAGTACCTAAACCATGAGCAAGGTCAAAACCATTACCTATTAAAATAATTCTATTCATGGCAAACTATCCCTTAAAATTTTAATAAATAACTAGTTGTCATATTTCTTTATCATTGATTCCTTGTCAAACATGTAATAAATCAGCCTTGCAATTCATTTACATTGCTTCTTGCCACCAAGGAATTTTCAATAAAACTCAGTGAAAATAGTATCAAATAACTAAATCATTTACAATTATGTTTTCTAAACTGTCCACAACCTGTTCATCCTATTCCACAATTAGTGGATTTCTATCAACCAACTAATAACTCCTTTCTCGCTGCCAACAGAAACTTTGAACATAAAAGTTCATCAAACAGGGTATGCGAAAACTGCGATTTTAGGTTTTACTGCAAACAATAGGCACTATTAAATATTTATACTCTATTTCATTTTTCGAAGATAATCTTTCTTTGTCTTTTCAGCGATTTTTTTTATCTCTTCGCAGTATTTTAGTAAAACATCTGTAGCCTTATCCGGTAATACATCATCAGTCTTAAAAAGTTCATAAACTTCTGTCTCCAAAGCATTCGCCAACCGTGCTAATACTTCCGATCCGATAAAGTTATTCCCTGCTTCAAGATCACTGATGCAATTTCTAGAGACATCTACTATTTCACCCAATTTTTCCTGACTTAAGCACATTCTTTTCCGTTTAATTTTTATATTTGTGCCTAAAACCTTCTGTAATTCCTGCCCATTTTTCATATATCTAATTGAACATATATTATTGCTTGCTTTAAGGAATATGCTATAATGTATAGTATTACATGGTAATATATTATATTACTTCAAAATATGGAGTTTCTCATGTCCAGCGATCAGCAAGAATTTCAATTCGAGCCCATAAAAGGCTATCCTCACCTAAACTGGAAAGGCAAACAGCCCTATACTTCAACACAATACTTCCCTGCCCAGAGCAGGGAGTGTATCGGCGAGGAACAGGATGGTTGGATTAACCGCTTGTATTGGGGCGATAATCTACAGGTTATGAGCCACCTGCTAAAAGAGTTCAGGGGTAAGATTGACCTTATCTACATTGACCCACCTTTTGATTCAAAAGCGGATTATAAAAAGCAAATTGAACTTCGAGGAAAATCAACAACAAGTGATTTTACCACTTTTGAAGACAAGCAGTACGGCGATATTTGGTCAAATGATGAGTATTTGCAATTCATGTTTGAAAGGCTGATTGTTATACGAGAGCTTCTGTCAAATAAGGGGTTACTTTGGGTTCAGTGTGATCCAACACGTGGACATTATATAAAAATACTATTGGACGAAGTTTTTGGGAATAATAATTTTATAAATCATATTTCGCGAAAAAGAACTTTCGCCCATGGTGATATAGGACAAGGCGCAAAACATTTAGGAAGGATAACAGATTTCATTTTACTATACCAAAAGAGTGATGCTGCAAAAATAAATGAAATTTATACACCTTATGAACAAAGTTATATAGATAAGACATTTTCATATAAAGATTCAGACGGTCGCAGATGGCAGTCTGTTTCACTTACAGCACCAGGCGGAGAAATAAAAGGGAACCCAAGGTATGCGTTTTTAGGAGTAACCAGGTTTTGGCAGTATTCACAAAAGAATATGAACGAGTTACTCGAACAAGGTAAAATATTCCAATCTAAGCCAGGAATGGTACCGAGAAAAAAAATGTACTTAGATGAATCAAAAGGTATTCCGTTACAAGATATTTGGACCGATATTGTGCCAGTACAAGGTGTTTCAAACGAAAATGAGAATTATCCCACACAAAAACCAGAAGCGCTCCTTGAACGTATCATTAAAGCATCTTCCAACCCCGGTGATCTTATCTTCGATTGTTTCATGGGTTCCGGAACCACCCAGGCTGTCGCAATGAGACTTGGAAGGCGTTTCATTGGCGCTGATATAAATCTTGGAGCTATTCAAACTACCATGAAGCGTTTAACAAAAATAAAAAAAGAAATAGATGCAGATTTGCCAATAGATGAAAAAAGGTACACAAGTTTCAGAATCTACAATGTTAATAATTACGACTTCTTTAATAATCCTGTACAGGCAAAGGATTTGCTCATAGAAGCTCTTGGTATTCAAAAATTTGAAACAAATTCCTATTATGACGGCAGTAGAGACGGACGAATGATAAAAATATTGCCCATAAACCGTATCGCAAGTAAGGTTGATATTTCCGCTTTGATAACGAATTTACCTTATAAAGAATTTGAAGAAAAAAAAGACAAAAATCCCCATGAAGCGGTTTTACAGATAACGCTTGTTTGTATGGGACATGAACCTGATTTAAAAGCAGAGATGGAAAAGCAACTTGCCAATTACAAGATTGATGTAGAAATTGAAGATATTTTAAGGAATAAGGATGTACTTGAATTGAAACGGGAGGCAGAGGCAGATATCCAACGCAAGGGAAGCAAACTGATTATCAGAAAGTTTTATCCTTTAAATCTTATGCAAAAGTTAAGCCTTGAAAGAACTACTGTTTCTGACTGGAAAGAGCTTGTTGACTCTGTCATGATTGATTTTAATTTTGATGAAGTAGAAATGCAGCCATCAGTAATCGACATTCCGGAAAAAAATGGCCTCGTAAAAGGGGAATATGATATCCCTAAAGATGCCGGAAGGATAAAAGTAAAAATAACCGATCTTATTTCTGAATCGTTTGAAACAGTGCTGGAATAATTATGGCAAAAAAGAAAATTGATAGCTATAACGAACAGTTTGCCTTTTATGAACAGTTGTGGGGATTCTACGAGGACGCACGAGGAAAAATACGTTCACGGTACAAACCATTGACAAAAACGTTCCTTGCCTATAATGACAGAAAAGAAAGACCGGAAGCTTATCTTAGACCGCCTCAATTCGAAGCACTTGAAATGTATGTGTTAATAAAAGAGTTTTTTGAAAATAAGCAGGTAATTGAAATATTTGAGCAGTGGGTAAAAAAAGAAGGGGATTTTTCCGAACGGTCTTATTATGCGAATGAACGCTTGGGGCTGTTTGACCAACAGACAAAAGAACAAACAGAAGTATTGTTCAAGCAACTGGAACAATTCAGGACAGATTATCCAAATTATATTTACGCTTTGACAATGGGACTAGGTAAAAGCCGTTTGATAGCAACGTGTATTTTTTATGAGTTTTTATTGGCGAATAAATATCCGAAAGAAAAAACGTATTGTCATAATGCTTTGATTTTTGCACCAGATAAAACTGTTTTACAAACATTGGCAAGTGAAATTATAGATTTTGATAAAACTTTAGTTGTACCGTCAGAATATGCTTTTATTTTAGATGCTAATATTAAAATTCATTTCCTGGAAGATACAAGCACTACACTTAATACGATTGACAAGTCAATAATGAATATCATTATCACCAATAATCAGAAAATTATAGTGAAGAAATCACATAAAGAAAAATCGCCTGTTGATAAAATGTATGCTAGTAGTTTGCTATCTTCAATTTTAGATGATGAAGATTTAAACAGTGATGAAACTTTACTGCCACCGAATGAGAGGTTTCAAAAATTATGCCGGTTGCCACAACTTGGAGTGTATGTTGACGAGGCGCATCATTTGTTTGGTTCAAAACTTAAAGATGATTTATTAGGCGGTAAAGTTACAAGTTTTAGAACGACTATAAATCTTCTTGCAGAGGAGTTAAAGAAATACAATACGCAAGTTGTCGCTTGTTATAATTTTACTGGTACGCCTTATGTAGAACGGCAGGTACTACCGGAGGTTGTCTACGCCTGCGGTCTTAAACAGGCAATAAGAGCTGAATACTTAAAAGAAGTCGATATTAAAGGTTTTGGAAATGTAAAAGATATCGA
Organism: Spirochaetaceae bacterium; assembly: GCA_009778835.1. Taxonomy (GTDB): domain Bacteria; phylum Spirochaetota; class Spirochaetia; order CADAEX01; family CADAEX01; genus WQTU01. Next base: position 22,758 of record WRFK01000001.1, on the reverse strand, counting down.
GTTTTTAAGAGCCGTAGTGAATGGCTATACTGATACAGAAGGTAATAAAGTTCCTGGTTTTCTTGATATTTATAAAAAAAGAACTTTTGAAGGGTTGCTGCCGAAAATCGCAATATTTACTTCTACTGTTGATGAGATACGAAAAGAAGTAAAACCTACTCTTGAAAAACTTTTAGCAGAAAAAGGCATAGATATTTCTACAATACTTGTAAATGTGGGTGATGGTAATCCTGACCTTACTGGTAATGACGAAATTAGGCATTTTAACAATTTAGATGTTGTTGGTACTGAAGGCTCAAAAAAGCAGTTTATTCTTTTGTGCGGTAAAGGGAAAGAAGGCTGGAACTGTCGTTCTTTGTTTGGTGTTGCATTGTACCGTGATTCTTTTTCCAAAGTTTTTGTTTTACAGAGCACCATGCGTTGTATGCGACAGATAAGAGCAGACAACGAAGCTCCAAAACAGGAAACAGCAACAGTTTATTTATCCAAAGCAAATTATGATATATTAGACGCTGAATTGAATAAGAACTTTAATATGAGTATTAAAGACCTTTCCAATAATAATAAGAATAAAAATGAATCAATAAAAGTAAGAATGTTACCCCCTCCGCGAAAAATCACGATAAAGGAAAAATTGGTTAAGTATAATATTAGAAAGAATGATGTTATAGAACCGATTGACTTTTATATTGACAGTATTGATGTTACCAAATACCAGCAGACGGTCACAGAAAAAACAAATCTTTCAATGACGGTTCAGGATAAAAAGGCAGTTGTGACCGATATTGCAGAAAAAGTAAGATTTAGCGAGTATACACTGGTTTTTGAAATTGCACGGTTTTTTCCTGATACTGGGGCGTTCAAGATTGAGGCAATCCTGGAGAAATCTATTAGCGGTATTAGTAAAATACTTAATAGAGTGAATGACTATAATGAAATACTATATGATGAAATTATTCCAAAGATATTTACTGCTATTTATAATATTAATATTGAATCATCAGAGATTGAAAGAGAAATTGTTTTATTGAAAAAGCCTGAAGGGGTATTAGACTTTTATGAGTTTTACACCGACCCTGGGTTGGTTGCTCATTTTGAGGAAAAGAGATTTATCGATTATAAAAACAAGAGTTTCCACGCATCTCACTATTGTTTTGATTCAAAACCTGAATTGGAATGTTTTATTCAGTTCCTTTTAAATAAAGAAGTAAAAAATATCTATTTTACTGGCATGTTTACCGATAAAAGTAAAACCGATTTTGCCATTGGATATACAGACCCTGAATCATACCGTTATCGGAACTACTACCCTGATTTTTTAGTTGAAATGAAGAATGGCAGTTTCCAAATTATTGAGATTAAGGGTGATAATAAACTCGAAGATAAAGTTGTACAGGCAAAAAAAGAAGCGGCTAAAGCTCTTGCAACAGGCAGTAATATGATTTACCGAATGATTGCAGGTAGTAATGCAGACAACCCAAATATAGTTGATCCTAACTTTGATAATATTGTTCAGTATCCTATTATTCCTGATGGTTATGGCATGGGAATTGCTGCCGATTCAGGCGATACAAAATATAGTGAATAATAATACAAAGAATCTTCCAATCTTTACTTCTTTGAAACTAGAAATTCGACCTATAAAAACTATAACATGCTACTTTCTTCGAATTATATCCTTACTTTGGTGATAATATGTATTTCGCCTTATAGCAAATACAAAAGGTATATAATATGTTATACGAAATCGCACAAAATACAGATTAAATACATATTTCAAATGTTTTAAAATTATTTATGGAAAATAAAATATATTTAGAAACATATGAAATTTCATCTGCCGAAGAAGCTATTAATCTAAATGCACTTTATGGAAAATATTCAAATTTAAATGAATCTTATGTTTTTCGTGGGCAAAAAGATATTAATTACTCATTAATACCTTCTTCATTAAGAATTGGCAATAAAGAATATTTATGGTCATTGAGTGGTGGTAAACCTATTGTTGAAAATCAATCTGAATGGGAAAATTGGCAAATTATCGCAGAATATAATATTTTAAAAAACTTTTATAATATTGCAGACAGATCAGGGTTAGAATTACCGCGAGTTGATAGATTTAGAAATAATATTGATGACAATTTTGAATTATCAACATATTTAAACACGGAAGAATGGTTGCCAAAAGATTTTATGGAAATTGCAGGACTTGCTCAGCATTATGGACTTCCAACAAGGTTATTAGATTGGACATATGACTATAAAATTGCTTTATCTTTTGCCACATCTGGTATTTACAATATTGATGAAGTAAAAAAGGATTGTGTAGTTTGGGCTATAAATCATCAATATTTTAATTTTCTTAAGCCAGCATATAATAAATCCCCATTACAATTTTATAGACCTTCATATCATGGAAATAAATATCTAGGCGCTCAAAAGGGATTATTTTCGACATGGAAAATAACAAAAAGAGGATTAGCTGATTTACCTAATTTACACCCAGCACTAAATCAAGAAGTTATTAATAGAAGCCCATTGGATAAATTAATATGTGATTTTATTGATAATAATATTAAAGAAAGTGAGGAATATTTTCAAAATAATAAGTTGCTATATAAATATATTATTCCAAAAGACTTAAAATTAGATATTTTGAAGCAATTAAAGCGTGATAAATATTCAGAAGAATATTTATTTCCAGGTTTTCAAGGTGTTTGTTTATCTATGGAAAATAATCTTAAAATGTGTGACTTCGGATAACACGCGATTAGCACCATTAGTTAGCCTTATTAATATATTGTAAAATATGCCTTATATAGGGTAGCTTGTAAAGCATGGAAGGGTAAATGGCTAATAATAAACTTGATAGTCAATTTGAGTTATTACGTAACAAACAAATCATAACCATTCTTGATGGTGATACAAATTTCGGTGAAATTAAAAATGAAGATGGCGGAGCTCCAATAACTGTTTCCATGCCATACTTGAGCGGACCCACTATATGTGAAATTTCAAACACATTTGGACTGCCTGCTTCTTATGGGTGGAATGGCGGAGCCCAAAGTAGATGGGCTTATTTTGATGATCTATTGAAATACTGTATTGACAATAAGAATATGACAAAATTTCTAAGTTATTTATTTTCAAAAGAACAATTTGTTGACAAACTCAAAGGTATGTCGCCCATAACAATCGAAAGGGCACATAGGAAAATTATTGAAACAGTAATTACAAAGATAAACGGTATTTTATATTTTGGGGGAAATGAGATTATTACATCAGGTGCTCAATTTATTATTCGTAAAATTGGTTCAAATATTACTGTTGAAACCCCAACTGTAAAAAAAATTGATCGGGATTATATTAAGAGTTTATCCGAGCGAGCAATGAGAGACATACTTGAATCAAACTTTGACAGTGCAATAACTAAATCTAGAACACTTTTAGAAGAAATATTTTGTTATGTTATTGAAAAAAAGGGGGAAGAACCATCTGATAGTGGCGATATAGGAAAACTTTATAATCAGGTAAAAACACTTTATAATATGCACCAAAATAAGGATATTGATAAACGTATCAATATGCTTTTGTCTGGTTTAGAGAAAATAATATCCTCTATCGCACAAATGAGAAATGAAGGTAGTGATTCTCATGGACTTGGGAACAAGAGAATTAATATTTTAGAATATCATGCGAGGCTTTATGTTAATGCAGCTATAACAATGGGTGATTTTATTCTTTCTGTTGGTGAAAAGAATTTAAACAGCAAAAATGATTTCTAAATGTTTCAAAACATATATAGATAGCACTTCGTATAACATACGCAGTCCTTAGAAGCTTTGGTTACATTTTTGCTAGGTCAGTCGCTCCGCTCGTTCCCATACAAAAAACTCCACAACCTTAGGTCATCCCTATTGGGCACACCCAAGGTCGTATATCTATTTATCGTTAGACAAAATCTTTTCTAAATATTATGTTTCTTGAGGATAAAAAATATGAAAAATATGAATCGATGGAAAGTCTGTATAAAAAATTCAAAACTCAAAAAAATATATGATACATTTTTATACAGAGCAAATGAATTATTAATATTTTATTTATCATGTTGTTTACTTGATGAATATATAGAATTTAATAAAATTGATCTTGATCAAAAAATATCTGCAAGTGATAATTTTCATGAATCTCTAACCTCGATAAGGAGTATATCTGATATAAAAGATTTAATTAATTCAGGTTCTTTCTCCCAAAATTATCGCAAGCAAACCTTTATCGCATTAATTACGGCATTTAATGATCTGCTTGAAGAAATTTTAGATATTTCACGTGTAAAAAAGGCTAAGATAAAGGAAAAGGCAACTGTTGATCGCTGTACTCAAAAATATTGTTTAAATACAGCAGGGGCAAAAATAATTTATCGTGTATGCGAACATTATGGTATTCACCCTGTTATTTGTGACTGGCAAGGAATAACATATATAAATAACCTATTTAATATTCGTAATATTATCATTCACTCTAAGGGAATAGTTGATGAGAAAGAAAAAAAGCATTTAGTCGCACATTGGGCTAATATGAAGCATGGAGATACAATAACTTTTACGCCAAATCAATTTGACGCTATATTTTGGTTTATTTGTGATCATTTAAAAACATTTATCTCATCTATTGACAAAAAACTAGATTCATAGCAGCAGAAAAGAAATTAAACATTGGTGTTTATATGTATAATATAACATTGATCGGTACATATCATGAAAAAAACGGTATTTGCAATCATTTCGAATTATATAAAATTATGATAGCCATTAACACCTATTTTTATATACAATCTGAAAAATGCCTAACTCCGTCGATTCCAGCAAATGTAAATAAATATCTTAAAACTGTAATAACTTAAAAGTTATTGACTTTTTAATAACTCAAAAGTATAATCAAAATCGAGGTAAAATAAAGGTGTATGAAATATTCTTTTATAAAGATAAAAAGGGGAAAGAACCTATAAAAGACTATATAAAAAATTTGGCAAGCAGAAAAGGCAAAGACAATCGTATAAAACTGAACAAAATACAGGACTATATTCAAATCTTAAAATTATATGGGACTCAGGCTGGTGAACCTTATATAAAACATCTTGGCGATAAAATATGGGAATTAAGACCGCTTAGGGATCGTATTTTATTTATAGGATGGATAGATAAAAGTTTTATACTTCTCCATCACTTTATAAAAAAAACACAAAAGACACCTAAGAAGGAAATAGATCAAGCGAAGAGAAACATGAATGATTTTATAGCGAGGAATAGTGAATAAAGAGTAGGAAAGTGCGGAATCTGAAAGTAAGGAGTAAGGAAAATGAAAAAAAGTAACGCTATTGGCAGTAAATGGGACGATGTAAGAAAAGAAGTTTTTACACCTGAAGAAATAGCAGAAAGTGATTTGCGTGTAGCTCTTATTGGAGAGCTTATAAAAGCAAGGCAGGCAAAAGGATTATCTCAAAAAAAGCTTGAAGAAATGAGCGGCGTAAAACAACCTATAATTGCAAGAATGGAAAAAGGCACAACAAATCCTCAGCTTGATACTGTTCTTAAGATATTAGCCCCACTTGGCAAAACCCTTAAAATAGTTCCATTAAAGTAGCTTCAGTAAAAACCTAGATCATGTCTAAAAATAGCCTTGTTAACTTATTTTTGTATGCTCTTGCAAAATAACGACTCGACCAATTGTATATAAAAATCATTTAGATGTAATAATATATAACCAGCTATGTATTTTTATTATTGGTCGGTCATACTTCAGGAGATTGAAGAATTATCGTTTGCGGGAATCGGGAATTTTCTGAACCACTCATCTATGGTTATTGTTTTATAAAATCAACTAAAGAAGGATATTTTTTTATATACGCTTCTTTGCCAGCTTTATATGAAGGTAAACTTTCCTGCTTCATTCGAGCTTAAAACCTCTAGTAAGTGGCGTTTTTCTTATTCTGTGAAATCAGGAGTATTAAAGTGTCTGTAATAGTCATAGTACATACACGATCAAGTGGAATTTCCCCTCGCAATGGAGTATTATTATATAATTCATCATGGGTCATATCAGATAATGATGTGTTTCCGTTTATTATATTCTTTCAGAGAAATGAATTAGCTAATTGCCCGGAAGAGGACTTGAACCTCCATGCCGCAACCGGCACTAGAACCTGAATCTAGCGTGTCTGCCAATTTCACCATCCGGGCAGGATCAATATGATCATTTTGAAATATAAACAAGCCCTACAAGTGTGTCAAGAAGCAGAGCAACAGCACTTCATATTATTACTTGCAGGCAAGCAATTATCAGCTCCTTTGGGTTATATTATTGATTTTGTATTAAAAATCCACGTTAACCTGCTGAAGCTTGATCTGCTAAAACCCGGAAAAAACCTTCACCACCGATCAGCTCGTTGGAAAATAGTGCTGCCAATTGGCTCTTATATTGCCAAATACAAAATAAATTGCTAGCTTTTAAATGAAAATAAAGGGGCATATCTTGGGTTTGAAAATACTTTATATTGCTGAAATAACAGGAAAAGGGGGTGTTTTTTGTATAAAAAAACTTCTCCCTGATCTTAAAAAAGACCTTGCTGTAGATTTTACAATAGCAGGGTGCGAAGGGACAACAGGCGGTTTTGGAATAGGGAAAACCCATGCAGTTTATCTTAAAAAACTGGGAATAGATGTTCTTATTGCAGGGGAAAAAGTCTTTTTTAAAAAAGATATGGTTGATTATATCCCCAAAGCTCCTTTTCTGCTTAGGCCTGCAAATTATCCTCCCAATGTTCCGGGAAGAGGGTATAGAATATATGAGGCAGGGGAATATAAAATTGGCGTATTAACGCTGCTTGGTAATTCCGGGTTTAACAGGATATATCTGAATAACCCTTTTTATTATCTTCCTGATTTTGCGGATAAAATCAAAAAAGAGACAAATATTATTATTTTTGATTTCCACGCAGCCACAACTGCTGAAAAAAAGGCAATGATCTATCATGCGGAGGGAAAAGTTTCCGCGATAATAGGGAGCCATACAAAAGTTATGACCGCAGATGAAAAAATATTGCCCAAAGGGACTGCTGCGATAACAGATGCAGGAAGAACAGGAAGCCAAACCTCTGTAGGAGGACTTGAGCCCCAGATCGAAATAAAAAAATTCCTTTCTCAAATTCCCGAACGTTCCCGCGATTGCTGGGATAATCTTGAGCTGCAGGGAGTGCTTATTGATGTTGATCCGGAAACAGGAAAAGCAATAACCATAGAAAGAATAAGAAAATCTTGTGTAGCGGAGAAAGAAGAATGTATGACCGGGGAACTGTAACAGCAGTTGATAAAAATATTATAACTGTAACATGCGGCGACACCAGCCATTGCAAAACCTGCCCTGCATCAAGGTTTTTCTGCAAAGCCAGTGAAAAAGGGAGAGAATTTAAAGCATTAAACACCGATAATCTTGATCTTAGAGAAGGCGATAATGTAGAAGTATTTATATCTCCATCCAAAACTATTGGATATAGTTTTTCTATTTTGATTTTCCCTTTACTAATGTTTCTTGCAGGATATTATCTTACAGCAAACCTTACAAATACATTATCCGATGGGATAAAACTCCTGGGTGGATTTGCAGGACTTGTTATTGGTTTTGCAATAGCTTTTTTATATAGCTCCTTTACCAGAAAACAGCAATATCCTCTCATAACCAAAAAAATTGATTTTGATACAGAATAAAAACAGAATAAAATTAGGCAAAAAAAATTTTTTATTGCCAATTTATTTACTTATTGTTATTATAATAAAATAATATAAGCTGCCCTTGAGGGTGGTTAATAAATATTGTAGCTTCCTCAAGGGAGCATGACAGAAAAGGAGATTACATGAAAAAAATTGGTTTAATTTTAGTGTGTCTGCTGATTGCAACATCTCTGTTTGCTACAGACAACAAATTTGGTATTGCTTTAGGCCTTAATAACAGTTTTGTTACCGGCAGTGACTGGAAAGATTTTGTTGATGGTGTTGAAACCGGTGCTAATGCCAGACCAATTTGGCATGGGGAAACACCTGGTCCAGGTATTAGTACAGGAACTGCATTTACTTTAGGTGTTGAAGTAGGGCTTTTCTTTGAAATAGCAATAAACGAAATGTTTTCTATCCAGCCGGAAATCAATATTATTCAAACCAGCATTAAAATGACTGCTGAAGCAACAGGACAGGGAGAAACATCACTGACCGTAAGAACTACATATTTTGAAATTCCTCTACTTGCAAGAATTAATTTTGACGCAGGTCCCGGTAAAATGGCTATTTTAGTAGGTCCTTCGCTGTTTCTAAATCCAATGAAGAGTGAGAGAGAGTGGAACAAAGATGCCGCAGGCGGCGAAGACACAACTGTTGAAGAAGGCGCTGCACTGGTTGCAGCTGTTATTGGCGTAGGCTATGCGCTTCCAGCAGGAAATGGAACTGTTTTGTTTGATCTAAGATACAGAAGAATGTTTTCAGCCATGAATTGGGTGGAAGTAGATAATATGAAAGGTTCAAACGCTCCTTATATGGGCACAGATGGTGGCAAACATAATGCAAGACCTAACATTATAAGCCTCCGCTTAGGTTATGGTTTTAGCCTCTAATAAATTAAACTTTTAATTCTTATTATAAGAAAAAGCTATCCATGTATCATGGATAGCTTTTTTAATATCTCCTCTCTTAATACGTCCTGTCAAAATGCTTTTTCAAACTGTCCTGTTTTAAGAAGAATAAGGGTACATGCTTCTGTATGCAATATTGATGCTTTAGCAAGAGCTTCTTTTAGCTCTTTGGATTCTGTTTCCGGATTCAAAATAACCCTCTGTGGTTTTAATTTAACGATATCAGGAATTAAGGGAACTATTTTTTCAGGACCAACATAAACTGTAAGTGTATAAATTTCTTCGCTAATATCCATCAAGCTGTTTTTAACTTCTATTCCATCAATATCTTTTAGCTGAGGATGCACAGGAATGGTTTTATACCCGTACTCTGCAAGCATTTTTAAAGCCTTGTGGGAATATCTCTCGGGATTATTGCTTGCCCCCAGAATAACAACAGTTTTTTCAGGCATTGCTTTTAATATTTTTTTCAATAAAACTTACTATCTTGTCTTTTGGAATGGCGCCTGCAAAGCTGTCTGCTTTTTCTCCATTTTTAAAAAATACTATGGTAGGAATAGTCATTATATTATATTGGGCAGCAAGATTATTTTCATCATCAACATTTACTTTATAAAAATCAAGTTTTCCCTTCAAATCATCGGATATAGAATCCAAAACAGGACCTAAAATTCTGCAAGGCCCGCACCAATCAGCAAAAAAATCAACAATTGCAGTCTCTTTTCCTTCAATAATTTTTGCCTTAAATGTATTTTCATTTAAAATTTCAACAGACATTATCCCCCTCCTAAAACAACTATTCTTTATAGCTTAATATTAAAAAAATGAATAGTCAAATTTTTATGTTTTCAATTTGCTTTTCCTCAAGCGGGACTATTGGAATTGGGTTTGTCCCGGTTTGGCTTGCCCCGGCGCGTCGCGAGCATGGAGTGAGTTCGAGCAAGGAATGAGATTTACTTTATTGATTTATTGTTTTTTTTTATGATAAACTTAGGCATGTTTGATACAAGTTTTATAATGCGTTTGTTTCAGAAAGAATTTATTTTAAAACTGCTTTTGCTTGCATTGCTTTATTCCCTAATCCCTCTTGCGGAAATATTTCTTATACTCCATGCCGGCGGAATTTTTGGAAATTATCTGGTTATTGCAGCAACTGCGGCAACTGCTCTTTTGGGAATGTTAATAGCTTTTAGTGAAACCGAAACCTTAATAAAACAAGTAAAAAGAAAACTAAAAAACGGGGAATATCCGGGGAAAGAGTTCATTGGCCTTGCCGGAGTTTTTGTTGGCGCTCTTCTTATGATTTCACCTGGTTTTATAACAGATGGAATAGGCCTTTTTCTTTTTATTCCTGTAATAAGAAACAGTGTGGGAAGATTCATCACATCCAGAATGGAAAATCAGCTAAAAGATATTTATGAATATCTTAAGCTTTATGATGCTAACTGATTTTTAATGTTTTCTTATCTTATAATAAAGCAGCAGAATAAAATATAAAATATAAATAAAAATATTAAATATCCGCAAAGGGTTTCGAATAAGCCTTCCTGCTTTTTCCAAAAATATACCGCCTGTTGTCCTTGCGGGCTTGGATTTTTTACCTACAAAAATATCAAAAGCTTTGTCCACCCATAAAAATATACCGGGATTAAAAAAGGATTTATGTCTTGTAACCCAATATCTTTTTCTGGGTAGCCCGGTACCTGCTAGAACAAGAGCAGGCGAAGCTTTTTTTATCGCAGTAATAATATTTTTCTCCATTTCTTTTGGAAAAAATCCTGTGCATCTTCCCACAATATTTAACCCGGGAAAAGAAGATTTTATATTGGATTCTGTTACCTGCAAGACATCCCGCTTTCCCCCAAGCAGATAAACCGATTTACCGTTATTTTCAATTGCGCCAAGCAGTTTTATAATAAATTCAAAAGTATATATTTTTTGGGGAATATACGCTCTTTTTAGAAATTTCGCGCCGGAACATATATATGAAGAGGTTGGAAGTATTAGGCTTGCTGTTTCAATATTTGTCCTAAGTTCTCTTTTAAATTTTGCCATTACTATATCGCGCAGAGAAAGAAACAATATATGATGTTTTTTTTGATCAGCAAGAAGTTCCTTTACTTTTGCTTCAAGTTCTTCATATGTAAGAGCATCAACAGGAATACCAATAACATCGATTTTTTTTCTATTCTGATTTAACAGAGTATCCATTTTCCTTTCTCCAGAAGAATTGTTTTTATGGCAGCAATTCCATATATTGCCGCAGTTTCTGCTCTTAAAATATTTTTTCCAAGATACGCCGGTAAAAATCCATTATCCAGCATAAATTTTATTTCTTTATCGGAAAACCCGCCCTCGGGGCCTATAATAATATTTACCTTTTCTGCAACTTGAAAAAGATACTTATGAAGCGATTTATTTTCAATAGCATTTTGATGAAAAAACACAGAAGTTTCTGTTTTTTTACAAAACCGGTCAAGCTGCATAAAAGTTATATGCTGTTTGACATTCGTAAAAATATTGCTTCCCGATTGCTGTAAAGCTTCCTTGCAGATTTTTTCCCATCGCTCTATTTTTTCTTTCTGCTGTTTTCCTTCCATTTTTGCTATGGCAAATTCACTCTCAACAGGAACTATTGTTGCCACCCCTGCCTCTGCTGCCTGCCTTACAACAAGATCCATTTTTTTCCCTTTAAGCAAACACTGGTATAAAACTATTTCCGGTATTGCTTCTCTTTCCCCTTTATCCAAGGCAAAGCCTTCGCTTGATTGCGCTTGCCCGTCAAGAGATGCTGGTTCTATTTTACGGCAAAGCACAATAATGCTTTTTTTATTTTCAAACCGTAAAATTTTTGCTTCCCAAATATTTCCTGTTTTATCTGCAGCAGAAAAAATCGCCCCTGTCTTATATCTAAGCACATTTTTTAGATAATGAGTCTCTTTTTTACTAAGAATAATTTCACTATCAATGTTACCAAAATCCGGCAGTATAAATTGTTTCATAGATTAAATTAAACTTATAAAATACGATCTGCTTCTTGGACCATCATATTCGCAAAAATATATCCCCTGCCAGGTGCCTAAAACAAGTTTTCCATCTTTGACAGGAACAGTAACAGAGCTGCCGGTAATTAACGCTTTTATATGCGCTGCGGAATTCCCTTCCGCATGAAGATAATTATCATTATGCAAAACTTTTTTCTCAAAGTGTCCAAGAATATCTTTTACAACATCGGGATCTGCAGCTTCATTAATAGTAATGCCGGCTGTTGTGTGCGGCACAAAAACAGAACAAAGCCCTTCTGCAAAATTCTCGGAAACAACGATTTTTTTTACTGTTGTTGTAATATCAATAAATTCAGCCTTTTTTTCTGTTCTTATATTAATTCTGTTAAGTATCATATTTATTTTGTTTTTATTACCTTCCCTGTATTATATCAACAGCCCCTTTTAAAACAAGATCATATTCCAAATCATACACAGGAGGATCGTTATTTGTTTTATTAAGCTCATTCCTTATTAACTTTCGTATAACTCTTTCTTTTAAAACAATTCCATCATTCTGAATCTGATTTATAAAACTATTAATATCCGATTCTGTTGGATTGGGCTTGTTTTTGACAAAATCCTGTATAATAAATTGCTCTATAATTTTTTTATAAGATTCTGTCTCTTTATCTGTAAAAGATTCTTCTTTTATTTCTTTGTCAGGCTCTATCCCCACCTTATCAATATTTTCTCCCGAAGGGGTATAATACCTGGACATTGTGAGTTTGAATCCCGCATCGCCTATTGATCTTACCTGCTGTACAGACCCTTTTCCAAAAGTTTTTTCTCCAACAAGAATTCCTCTCTTGTTATCTTTAATAGCGCCTGCAAATATTTCTGATGCAGAAGCAGATCCTTTATCAATAAGAACAACAACAGGAATATCTTTTGAAACAAGAACAGATTTATCAGCTTTAAAGATTTGATTTTCAGATGGAATCTTTGATCTGGTGCTTACAATTACTTCATCCGAAAGAAAAAAATCCGCAATATCGACTACAGAAGAAAGAAGCCCGCCTGGATTTCCCCTAAGATCTATAATCAAAGACTTATACCCTTTTTTTACAAAACCATCCACTGCGCTTTTAACATCCGTAGTTGTGATTGGAGTAAACTGAATTATCCTCAAATAAGCAATATTGTTGTCTATCATGGCAGATTTTACAGTAGGAACAACAATATACTCTCTTTGTATATCAACCGCAAAAACAATATCTTCCCCTCTTAATATTGTAATATTTACTTTTGTACCCGGCTCTCCCCTAAGCTGTTTAAGAACTTCGTCAAGTGTCATTTTTTCGGTTGATTTATCGCCTATTTTTATAATATAGTCCCCGGCAGATATGCCAAGCCTGTAGGCAGGAGTTCCTTCAATAGGCGCCACAACTCTTACATAAGGGAGGTGTTTTTCATCATAACTGACATCGCCCGAGAATTTGCTTATGTATAACCCGACACCGCCGAATTTTCCGGTTGTAGTATCGGAGAGATCTTCCATATCGCTTGCTGTCAGAAAAACAGAATAAGGATCGCCAAGGCTTTCAAACATCCCCTTCATTGCGCCTTCATAAAGTTTTTTGGGGTCAACATCTTCTACATAATAGTTTTGAATAAATTTCATAACTTGCTGGAGCACATCGGTGTATGCAGAAGTATCATTGCTTCCTGTTGTTTGCGCAAATGTAAAAGGGGATAGCAGGAATAAAACTATAACTATGGCAAGAAAGACGCTCGCCCCCATCCATAAATATTTTTCTTTATTATTTATCGAAAACATTTGTTACCCCTTTAGCAGGCATTAATTAACTCGCTAATTTCCATAAGGCCTGGTCTTGCTGCAAAATAGCTGTGAATTAAGTATATTAAAATAATCCTATTTATGGTGATAATTTGTCAAGGAGTTATATAAAATACATGATTAGCTCTTTATAAAAAAACATACAATCTTATTGACCCAATAAGCAACTATACGTAAACTAAATATCAAATGAGAAAATACTTTCTTGCAGGATTTTTGTGGGAGGTTTTAAGATTTTCCCTTCTCTTTTTTCTAGCGCAAAAGCAGGCAGAAAACTCTTTTATTTTATGGATTTTATCACAACAGCTTGTATTATTTTATATTTATCTGTTTTTATGTTATAATACCAATAAATATTGTCATTATATGAAAATTGTTATAGCAGGCAAAGCTTTGGGAATTTTTACCGGAATAATTTATTTGACAAAAATGGTTTTTATTACTCAACATCTGTTTTTTGAAGTCATTTTTACAGCTAATATACTTCTTGTGGATACCATTATCATGCTGTTTATGATTTATTTAACAAAAAAATATTTCACTAATTTATCGAGGGAGTAAATGCAGGTAATACCAATAGCCAGCGGAAAAGGCGGCGTGGGAAAAACTTTGGTTTCGGCAAACCTTGCACTTGCGCTTGGGCAGGCAGGGAAAAAAGTTGTTCTTGCTGATATGGACCTTGGAGGTTCAAATCTTCATGTTGTCTTGGGAATGACAGGAGTACGGGGGGGAATCGGAAGTTTTTTAAATACCCCTGGAGCTTCTTTTAATTCAATCATCTATGATACTGATTATAAGAATGTTCAGTTTATACCAGGTGATTCAGATATGCCGGGAATGGCAAATCTTAAAACCTTGCAAAAAAGAAAGCTTTTAAAAAATCTTTTTTCCCTTAATTCTGATTATCTTATAATGGATTTGGGGGCAGGAACAAATTATAACACTATTGATTTTTTTCTTGCAGCAGGACAGGGAATAATTGTAACAACACCTGCTTTAACAGCAACCCTTAATGCCTATATTTTTATCAAACAGTCAATATTCAGAATAATGGACACCTCCTTTCGCAGAAAAACCATTGCAAGATCGCATGTAGATAAACTTCGGGAAGACAGCACCGCAATACAAAAAATGTATATTCCCAAATTTCTTGAAGTAATAAAAAAAGAAGATCCGGAAAGCTATACCATCTTTATGGAAAAAATAAAGAATTTTTCACCGTTACTTATAATGAACATGGTAGAAGACCCGAGACAGGCAACACTTGCGGGAAAACTCAGAAAATCATGCAGGCAATATCTTGGTTTTGACCTGGAACATTTAGGCGTTATTTATCGCGACGAACTCCAGGCAATTTCGCTTAACTCCAGATTGCCTATAGTTATGTATAAACCGAAATCTGTTCTTTCACAGGCTGTTTACAGAATTGCAGATAAACTTATGGCAGATTACCGGCACGATACAAGAGCGGACGAAGATTATTTTGATGAATCTTATGCAAACGCGGAAACCGAAGCTCAGTTGGACTTTTCTTCAAAAATACAATCAATGGAAGAACTTCTCCACAGCGGAACACTATCATCTTCAGATATAATCGATATCGTAAAAACGCAACAGATGGAAATAAATGAATTAAAAAAAGAAAATACTCTGTTAAAATCCAAAATAGTTAAAGCTTCTAACGCGGGTTATAAATTTTAATGAAATGTATCTTGCAAATTTTATACAGGAGTAACTATGCTTTCTTTTATTAATTATCCTTCCTGGCTAAAACCGGAAATTTTTCCTGTTCTTCCTGTAAGATGGTATGGCCTTATGTATATAGTTGCTTTTGCCATTGCCTACTTTCTTGTAAAAAAACAAATAAAAGAAAAAGATCTTAAAACAACAGATGATACTTTAACCAATATTTTTTCATGGGGTATTCTTGGTATTCTTCTGGGAGCAAGAATATTCTATGCGCTTGTTTATGATAAAAGTGGACAATATTGGGAAAGCCCACACCTTATTTTCTGGCCATTTGACAGCAACTTTCATTTTATAGGACTCCAGGGGATGTCTTATCACGGCGGACTTATTGGAGGATTTGTTGCTGTTGCTATTTATTGCAAAATAAAAAATTTTAACCTTCTTGAAACAGGAGACCTGATTGCTGTTGCCATTCCTGCCGGCTATACCTTTGGAAGGCTTGGTAATTTTGCAAACGGAGAGCTTTATGGCCGCGTAACAACAGCTCCCTGGGGAATGATCTTTCCGGATGCCGCCCCTTTTAGCATACGGGAAAACTGGGTATTGGAAATTGCCGCAAAAGCCGGTATTGATATATCGACTATAAGCGCTTATGTAAATCTGCCGCGGCACCCAAGTCAACTGTATGAAGCTTTTCTCGAAGGCATTGTTCTCTGGGCTTTTCTATGGTTTGTTATGAGAAAGATAAAACTTCCTCCTGGCGCTCTTATAGGATCATACATTACAGGTTATGGTTTTGTAAGATTTTTTATAGAATACTTCAGAGAGCCTGATTATAAAATTGGTTTTATTTTAAAACTTTCAAGTAAACCAGGCTATATATACAAGCTTGATTCTTTTTTAAATTTTACAATGGGGCAGATTCTCTGCTTTCTTATGATTGCTTGCGGACTACTATTTATCCTTTTCTCATATAAACGGCAAGCTAAACAACAGACAGCAGAACTTCTTGGAAAAGAAAAAAAATCTTACAAAAAACAGCTTCTCAAAAAAAGAAAATAACCTGATTTTAATAATAAGTTTGCATTTTGCACTGCACAATAATATTATTTAATCTGTATTTTGCAGCTTTAGACGAAAAAACATAATTAACCCATAATGATAAGGAGAAAAAGTTGTCAGAGAATATAAACCCATATCAGGCTCCTGATGCAGATTTAAATGCCCCAAAACCAGCAGTTTCAGGCAACGGACTAACAATAGACATGGTAAAATATTTAAGAGAATCTGCTCCATGGCTCAGATTTATAGGCATTTTATCTTTTATCGGGTGTGGCATTACAGTTCTTGCAGGAGTTGGCTTTATGATTGCCATGCCATTGCTTGCTGGTTTATCAGATATATACTCAGGTCTTCTGGGCGCATCTATGGGCATAGTTTACATAATTGCCGGAGTAATTATGTTTTTCCCTGCCCGTTTTACTTACAACTTTGGAGCAAAAATTCGGAGTTTCATGCAGAGCAATAACGCGCAAGATCTTGAAATGGCATTTAAAAACAACAAGTCCTTATGGAAATTTTGCGGAATTTTATGCATCATATACCTTGCAGTCATTCCAGTGGGAATAGTAATTGCTATAATTTCAGTAATTGGTACCGGGTTACTTGGCATATTCTGATGGGTTTACCTAAAGAGAGAGATACATCACTAAGCGTGCAAACTCCGGAAGGGATAGAATTTATTCTTTATCCTGCTGGTTTTTTGATCCGCGCTTGTTCATATTCAATTGATTTCGCAATCCAGCTTATTTTTATTATTACAGCAGCTTTAACGATTAATTCTCTTATAGCAATAGTCGGAACATGGCTTTGGATGCTTATTCTTTTTGGAGTAAGCTGGTTCTACCATGTTATTTGCGAAATATTTTTTAAGGGACAAAGCCTTGGGAAAAAAATTCTTGGATTGCGGGTAGTAAGAAGCGATGGTTCTCCCATAAACCCGGGAGCATCTTTTTTACGCAATCTATTAAGATTTGCAGACACCTTTTTGTTTCTTTATATAATCGCATTGATCTGCATGAGCGCAAGCAATGGATTCAGAAGGCTTGGAGATTGGGCAGCAGACACTCTGGTTATCTATACAACAAATTCATTATCCAATTCAAGGCGCTTTGATATGTCATGGCTTTCAAGATACGAGACAGTAACCCCATCCAAAGGTTTATCTTATGAAGAAAAACAGACCATACTGATGTTTGCGCGGCGTTATCCTCTTATGAGTAAAGCCAGAGCAGATGAAATAGCCGGCAGCTATGCGCATATTTTCCAAAACAGAGAACAGATTGCCGCAAATTGTTCTGATTCCGAATATCTTCTTGGAATAGCCAAAAAATTAAGCGGGGAATGTTCATGACCCAACAAAATTTTGTTAAACGCCGCCAGCAACTCTGGAATAAAATAGAAGGGGTTGTAACCGGGGAATTCAAGGAGATAAAAACTCAAGCCTCATGGTTTCCAAAAGCCTTTCGGGAGCTAACGCAAGACCTCAACACTGCTCGCGCACATGCATTTGATCCTGCTCTTATAGAGAGGCTTAATCGCCTTGTTCTTGAAGGAAATCAGCTATTATATGGTCAGCGCACATTGTCGCTTAGAAAGTTTTCGGATTTTATTCTCAAAACTTTTCCCTGCTCAATAAGAGCCACATGGAAAGGGATCGCTATTGCCCACCTTATTTTTTATGGAATCGCTTTTTTTACAATAGCGCTATGTCTCAAATTTCCCGATTTTGTCTATGAAATAATGCCTGAAAACCAGGCAGCGCAAATTGAAACAATGTATGATCCCGAAAGCGCCCATTTCCTTACACCAAGAAATGTAAGTTCAGATGCAGATATGTTTGGTTTTTACATATATAACAATATTTCAATTGCATTCAGAACTTTTGCAGGAGGTATTCTTGCCGGAGTGGGCAGCCTTTTTATCCTTTCCTTTAATGCTCTTTTTTTTGGCACTGCAGCAGCCCATATAATCAACAAAGGATTTTCCCAAACATTTTTCCCTTTTATAATAGGACACAGCAGTTTTGAGCTTTCTGCAATTATTTTAAGCGCCCATGCAGGATTAATTCTTGGCTATAGCCTTTTTGTAACAAAAGGGCTAACAAGGCAAGCATCTTTGCGTATTGCAGGAAAAACAGCTATCCCATTAATAACCGGCAGCACTATTTTACTTGTTATTGCAGCAGTTATCGAAGCATTTTGGTCATCCAAACATCAGATACCCTTGGCAGCGCGCTATATTGCAGGCATTGCAGGCTGGCTTTTTTTATACCTCTATTTTATATTCACAGGGCGGGTAAAAAATGGCTGAACCTTTGACAAGCTCTCTTAAACTGCGCCAAAGAAGCAGTTGGGAAGCTGCGGACTCAGGAATACTTTTATGGAGAAATAATTTTTTTTATTTCATTATCCTGATGGTATTGCCTTTCATTGCTGTTGCTGTTTTTCTTCGGCTCTCTCCCCTGCATGAGCGGCCATGGTCATATATTTTACTCTGGTGGTTAAAACCCCTTTTTGCCCGCCCTGTGCTTCATGTTATTTCTGTACGCTTTTTCGAACCGCAGGCAACATTCTCCAGAATAATAAAAGGCTTTTTTAAATCCTTCTTTACTGCTCTTACCGGAGACCTGCTATGGCGGCGGTTTAGTATATGGCGGGCAGCACGTATGCCAGTCAGAACTTTGGAACAGCTTTCAGGCAAAGCTGCCAGAACAAGAATAAAAACACTCGAAGCCGGCGGCTTAAATTTTTGTTCTTCTCTTACAATCGTAACAACTGTTATTTTCTTTTCTCTTCTTATAGGAGAAATACTTTTTGCTGTTCTTCTCCTTGAGATGATTCATATAATACCTCTTGCTTCTTTATGGCAATACATAGATACAATTGAACTTCTTGTTTTTTGCGCAGTATGCCTTAATCTTATTCTCATAGAACCTCTTTATGTATGTATGGGTTTTGGTATTTACATTAATAGCAGGATTGAGGTTGAAGGATGGGATATTCAATTATCATTGCGAAATTTCGTAAAACAAAAGCAATCTTTAGTAGCCTCTCGCGTTACTGGATCTTCATCCATAGTTGTGGGTTCTTCAACCATACTAAAAACAATTATCTTTATTTCAATAGGATTATTTTTAATCCTTTCTCCTTTACAAAGTGTTTATGCGGAACAAAACCAGAGTTTTAAACAGACCAGCGCAGATGCGCCAACAGATGTTTTAAAGCAGATTCTAAGTTCCCCGGACTTTGGCGGCAACACAGATACCTGGGGCATCAGGCTCAAGAACCCAAAAGCGCCAAAAGAGCTGCCAAAAATAAATTGGGGCTGGATCGAAAAAATAAAAGAATTTTTTGGGTTTTTGCTTTTTGCAATTTTTATATTGGCAATTATATTTGCTGTGGGATATATAACATTAAGACTTTATAAGTTAAAGAAAAACAGCGCAGTGAGCGGTAAAAAAGAAAAAAAATGGAAAAGCTCTTTTTCGACAATCGCAGGATTCGCAGACCCCGGGGAACTGCTTGCAGAAGCAACCTTGTTGCATAATCAAGGGCTGATTCGCGATGCCTGGGCAAAATGTTTCCTGGCAGCTATTGTTATCTATTCAATACAAAGCGATTTGGAATTTCCTCTTGATGCAACAGAATATGATTGCCTGTCTATAGTTAAAAAAGCAAAAGCACGCAATGCTGATGGTTTTAACGATCTTGTTTTATCATGGACAGACTTGGCATATGGCGGGAAAACTCCGGATAACGGCATTTTTGAAAAAGCAATAAAGTTTTGTACATCTCTTGACCAGCTTACGGAAGAGGCAGCTTCCCATGCGTAAACATGCAATCCCATTTTTTTTGATTATAACAGCTTTAACAATACTTGCTGTTTTTGCATATAACTTTTTTGAAATTTATGAAACAACTGTATATAAAAAAGCTTCGCGCCAGGCGCGGACAAACGAATTTCTTGCAATGGAACAGTGGCTCAATAAAACAGGGCATCCTGTCCGGGTTATCTCTTATGCAAATAGCTCCATACTCCTTTCTGCTCCGGAAAAAAACGCAATCATCTTTGCCTCTCTTTTTAGATGGCAGCAGGATACATATAGCAAACTGCAACAATGGGCAGAAGATGGCGGACATCTTATTATCTGCCTGGATATTGAAGAAATTGACGCTGAAAAACAGGGCATTACAGGTTTCTTGTCAGAGCTTGGAGTAATGGCAAACTATAATGGATCTGAAACATGGGAAAACAATTCTCGTTCGAGCAACGATGATTTTCCAACCTTAGACAGCTCTGTAAGTTTTACAATTTTGAGGCCTCTTGCCAATTATGCGGAAAAGAAAACAGAGTCCATATCCGATGCATCCGGAAAAATAAAACTGGTGCGCATTTTTATTAATAAAGGATCTATAACATTATGCGGCGATCCTGTTTTTATGAAATCCCGGAATCTGGATAAAGAAAAAAATGCCCTGCTTGGCTGGCACCTTACCGGGAAACAGGATATTGAAAAAAAAGGAATGCTTTTTGTCAGAGGAGTAAAAACAGAACCGGGCTTTTTCGGTAAACTTGCAGAAAGGGGAAATTTTTCCTTGCTTCTTATATCTGCTCTTGTTTTAATAGCCATAGGGTTTTGGATGGTTATCCCTGTTTTTGGATCACTTGCAGAAGATTCGGATGCGGAGCGAGCACGGCCGGGAAAACCAATGCAGGAAAGGTTTCTTGCAGAAGCCCGTTTTCTAAAAAAATATAAAGGGTTAGGAAGTTATCTTGAAATTTATTATATCTCTTTAAAACAGCGGTTTAGACAACAATACGGAGAAATTATCGATGATGAATCATCTTTCTTTTCGCGATTAGCTGAAATTTGCGATCTGAACAAAGAAGATGTCACAGAAGCGCTTGCTCCTTTAGCAAGAAAAGGGCGCTTGACAAACCAGGAATTTATAAAGCACATCTATACTATAGAAACCATAATGGAGCGGTTATGAAAGAAAAACAGATTTATACAATAGAATCAGCTGCAGCTGCTATTGAATCACTCAGAAGTGAAATTGCCAAAGCTTTTATTGGCCAAAAAAATCTTGTCGAGCTTACGATGATTACGCTGCTGGCAGGAGGGCACATTCTTGTCGAAGGGGTGCCCGGGCTTGGAAAAACACTTCTTGTTCGCGCTATTGCACAGGCCATGGGAGGCAGTTCAAAACGGGTGCAGTTTACTCCCGACCTTATGCCAAGCGATATAACAGGTAACATTATGCTCAATTCTTCCACAGGAGATTTTGTAACAAAAAAAGGGCCTCTCTTTACCCACCTTTTTATTGCCGATGAGATCAACCGCGCTCCTGCAAAAACCCAGGCAGCTCTTTTCGAAGCAATGCAGGAGTTTCAGGTAAGCCTCGATGGGGTAAGCCATCCTCTCCCCAAACCTTTCATGGTTCTGGCAACGCAAAATCCTTATGAGCACGAAGGGACATATCCTCTCCCTGATGCGCAGAAAGATCGCTTTCTTATGAAAGTTCTTGCTTCTTATCCTGAAAAAGAAGAAGAAAAAGAGATGGTCTCTTGTATATTATCCGGAGACACAGGCGCAGAGCTCTCTGTTTCTGCTGTATCACAAATACTAAGCCCAAAAGAATTCATGGCTATACAAAACTTAACTTATTCGCTGCGGGTCGATCCTTCTATTATAGATTATGCTGTAAGGCTTGTTGCAACCACCCGCTCAGAACCTTCCATACAGGCAGGCGCAGGGCCACGGGGAAGCCTTGCGTTGATACGGTGCGCAAGAGGAAGAGCGCTTATAAATGGCAGGGATTTTATTTTACCTGATGATATAAAAGCAGTAGCATTACCGGTTCTTAGCCACAGGATCACACTTTCAGCAGAGAGTGAACTTGAAGGGTTAACCGAAGCCCAAATAGTAGAAAATATTATCGCAAAAACAGAATCTCCCCGCCCTTCATCTCCTAGTGATCCCGACTTTCGTCGGGATGACAATGGTACACATCGGGATGACAGAGCCCGCACCAACGAAAGTCGGGAGCAAGCCTAAACATGAAACCAGGACCAGCTCTGTTTGTCGGAGCAATTTTATGGCTGCTACTTGGAGCAGGGGGATTTTTCTCTGCCCCTTTATCTCTTGTTTGGTTTTTATCAGGAGTTATTGCTCTGCCAATTATCATTATAGATGCGGTTTTTTTAGCACTTATGATCGATACTCTAAATATAGAGCGCCATATCAATACTTCGTTATCGCTTGGAGAGGCAACTGCAGTAAAGCTAAAAATAAAAAGAAGCTTAAAAGGATTCCTGGCAACAAAAATAAAACTTTTTGATATTTATCCTTCTTCCATGGCATGTCAGGTATTTCCTGTTGCTCTTGACAGAAAAGGGCTGCAAAAAAATTCCTTTCTTGTTTTTGAATATTCTGTTATCCCCATGCAGCGGGGCGAATGGGAATTTCAGGCTCTTCATCTTCT